>NZ_JBJMLX010000554.1:0-18388 GCF_045805085.1 Niastella sp. | reverse complement strand
GCAACAATGCCTGCAGGTCGGGCCGCTGACGCAGCGCCTGCTCGTATAGTTCATTTTCTGAAGGAATGGCTATGGGGGTATTTGCCACCAGGGAATCTGTAAGGGTGATCTGCGTTAGTGAATCCATTCCCATCAGGGTGATCAATTGTTGCTTGCCTGTTTCAATGGCGTAGTTCAGTTTGAGCATATCCGGTTTCAGATTCTCTACCGCCGTATAAGCCCGGAGTGTATCAACCCGTAAACCGCGGCCCTGGGCGAGCAATGATCTTGCATCGGCCAATGCTTTTTCATTACGCAACAGGCTTTCCTGCTGCAGTTTTAACCGTTCTGCCAGCACCAGGATGCCGAGATAGGTTTGTTGCACATCAGCCGCTACATTAATAGCTGATTGCCGATACATCACCTGCGATACCTGTTCCTGCAATTGCGCCACCCGGCGTGTAGGCGCGGCTACGGGATTATAGAGGGGATAGCTGGCGCTGATCACTCCCGAAAACTGGTCCCGGCCACCAAAACGATCATAGGGAACTTTACTGGTATTGCCGGTTGCGCCCAATCCGAAGAAGGTAGGCAGGGCAAAATAATGCAGGTATTGCGCTCCGAGTTGTGCTGCAGGCAGCGAAAGACTTTTCGCTATCCGTACCTGTTCGGTGGCAATGGAAATATCCAATGCATTTGCTTTTAAAGTGCGGTTGTATTGTTTTGCCAACTGCACAGCATCCTGCAAACCGAGATCTCTTTCCTGTTGAGCTTTGCCCGCCAACGGGGCAGTCATTGCAAACAGGATGATATAATAAAATAAGGATCGTGCTTTCATGATAATACTGTATTGGGTTGAAGAGATGAAACGGCAGGAGAAACTGCAGTTCCGTTTACATCGGGATGAACTGTTTTTGCTTTCCTGCTAAAATAACTGTACACCGCAGGGATCACAAAAAGGGTAAGCACACCGGCGAATACCAGTCCGCCTACTACTACAATACCCAGTGAAGCGCGGCTGCCGGAAGAGTTACCCAAACTGAGTGCAATTGGCAGGGCGCCGAAGATCATCGCCAGGGTGGTCATCAGGATAGGTCTGAAACGGGAAGCGGCTGCTACTATAACGGCCTCACGTACATTCATGCCTTCCTTCTTTCGCTGGTTGGCAAATTCCACGATCAGGATACCATTCTTTGTGATCAAACCGATCAGCATAATCATCCCGATCTGACTGAAGATATTGATAGAACTACCGCTGACCCACAAACTGATCAGGGCGCCTGTTACGGCCATTGGCACAGTAAGCAGAATGATGAACGGATCGATCAAACTTTCAAACTGCGCCGCCAGTACCAGGTAGATGAGGATAATAGCAAAGATGAAGGCGAACACCAGGCTCGAACTGCTTTCCTTATAATCCCGGCTTTGCCCGGCCAGCGCTGTTCTGAATCCTGTGGGTAATGTTTCTTTTGTAATGCGGTCCATTTCGTTCAGCGCTTCTCCCATGCTCACGCCCGGCGCCGGTGTGGCCTGGATGGTTACACTGTAACTTTGATTGTACCGGTAAATAGCGGGTGGACTAATCCCTTCGTGCAACGACACCAGGTTATCTAACGGCACCATTTCATTATTAGATGATTTCAGAAAAATCGAACGCAGGTTTTCCGGGGTAGAACGTTCAGCCCTTTCCAGTTGCCCGATCACTTCATATTGGCGGTCGTTGTAGATAAAGTATCCGTAACGGCGTCCGCTCAATGCTAATTGCAGGGAGCGACCGATCTCCTGGGTAGAGATGCCTAACTGCGCCGCGCGCTGGCGATCGATGGAGATACTGATCTCGGGCCGGTTCACTTTGAAATCAGGATTTACGAAACTCAGCTTTTTGCTGCCATAAACAGCCCCGGTGAGTTTCGGCATTACTGCTATCAGCTGTTTCAGATCGGGCGCCTGCACCACATATTCAATGGGCTGACTGGATGCAAAACCACCGATGGTTGGGATCTGTATCGGGATCACGATCACATTGCGGAACCGGGTGCTGGCCGCCACCAGTTTTTCATACACCTGTTGCTGTGTCATACCGCTTTTTCGTTTGTGTGGGTCTTCTAAAAACACCCACTGGAATCCACTGTTGGCAGGTTGTACCAATGAGCCTACACCAGCCGCCACCGCAGCATAGGTTACGTTATTATTGAGATCGGGAATGGAATCCGCCACATAGTTGCTGATCTCCTGCATGGATGCTTCCATACTCTCGAAGGAGGTGCCTTCGGGTGCAATCACCGCCAGTCCTACCAGCGAGCGATCTTCCAGCGGGGCCAGCTCTGATGGCAATTTGGGCGCCAGCCAGTAGGCAATACCAAAAGAAAGAATGAGCAACGCAAAACCCAGCCAGCGAAAACGCATAAAACCTTTCAGCAGGCTTTCATAACCGTTATTCAATTTTACAAAGAAAGGTTCCGTTTTACGGTACAGCCAGTTGTGGTGGGCGCCTGCTTTCAGCAGGTAAGCGCTCATCATAGGCGACAAGGTGAGGGCCACAAATGCGGAGATCAATACAGAGCCGGCTACCACCACCACAAACTCTTTAAACAGTTTACCGGTAATACCACCCAGGAACATGATGGGGAGGAACACCGCCGCCAGCGTAATAGTAGTGGATATTACGGCAAAGTAGATCTCGTTAGAACCCTTACGGGCTGCTTCCAGCGGCTTCATCCCCTCTTCCACCTTCGAATAAATATTCTCCAGTACTACAATGGCATCGTCAACCACCAACCCAATGGCCAGTACCAGGCCCAGCAGGGTAAGCACGTTGATGGAGTAATTCATTATGTACATGATGAAGAACGCTGAAACGATCGACACCGGAATAGCCACTAATGGGATCAGCGTACTGCGCCAGTCGCGCAGGAAAATGAAAATGATAATGGTCACCAACCCGAATGCGAGGATCAGGGTCTCTTCCACTTCAGAGAGGGAGTTCTTTACCGGAACGGTGAAGTCTTTACCCAGCCTGATATTATATTCCTTCGGCGCCGTTTTGATGATCTCTTCAAAACGTTTGTTGAATTCATCTACAATAGCCAGTGAGTTCGCCCCGCGTTGTGGTTGAACACCTGTACCCACCCCAAAGCGGGCAGTTTTCCCTTCAGCAACGATCATGGCCGTGCGTTCGTTCTGCGAGCTCATGATGGCCTGACCTACATCCCGGAAACGAACGATGGCGCCGTTCTTCTCACTGATGATCATGTTATTGAAATCTTCTTCTGTAACCAAGCGGCCCAATGTGCGAAGCGTCATTTCTGTTTGCTGTCCTTCAATACGTCCGCTGGGCAAATCAACATTCTCGCGTTGTAATGCACTCTGGATGTCGGCGGGAGCAAGTCCATAAGAAGACAATTTCACCGGGTCCATGCGCAACCGCATGGCGCGTTTGCGGCCTGCATACGATTCCACCAATCGCACGCCGGGTATGGATTGCAACCGCTCCTTGATATTGATGTTCACGAAGTCGGTAATATCTTCCAGGCTTTTGGTATCGCTTTGCACGGTGAGGAACACCAGGAACTCGGGCGGACCTGATTTTTCCACGATGGTGGGTTCAATATCAACCGGTAGTTGCTGACGTGATTTGGAAACCTTGTCACGCACATCATTGGCGGCAGCTTCCAGGTCTGTATTCATGTTGAATTCAACAGTGATGATGCTCACCTGCTCCCGGCTTACGGATGTCAGGGCGCGAATGCCGTTGGCTTCTGCAATAGCTTCTTCCAATGGTTTGGTTACCTGCGAAGCAATGATATCGGCACTTGCTCCGGGATAAACGGTTGTTACGGTCACAATGGGCGAATCTGTTACCGGGTACTCACGGGTACCTAGGAAAGTATAGCCTACTATGCCAAATAAGATCAATAGAACTGACATCACCCCGGCCAATACAGGCCTGGAGATGCTCATTTGTGAAATGGCACTCATATAATTAATTAAAATTGGTAATTAGAAAGGGAGTATGGTTGCGGGTTACAGGTTACAGGTTGCAGGGTTCAGCCTATAGTTTTAAGTGTTGTGTTTGTTGTTCTAAGTTTAAGTTATTAAGTTCGTAAGTTCTTAGGTTTGCTAGTTTCAGGGGCGCCAGCAGAGCTATTTCACGTTCACAACGCGAACGTCTGCGCCGGGCGACAAACGCAACTGGTTACTGACAATAACGGTATCGCCTGCCCCAATTCCTTTTGTGATCTGAACGCTCTCTGCGTCGCGCTGCCCTACTACCACCGGCGTTGCCTGTGCTTTACCATTTTTCAGCAGGAATACAGCGTATCCCTGAGAGGAGGGCATCAGGCTTTGACTTGGTATCTGCAGGGCATCGTTGGTGGTATGCAAGGCAATGGCCAGATGGGCGCTTTGTCCGGTCACCAGTTTACCGTTAGGGTTAACCGCAATAGCTCTTACCAGCAGGGTCCTGGTGGCGTGATCTACAAAAGATTCCTTGGAGATCACGGTGGCATTGAACTGGGTGCTGTCGCCCTCCACACTGAACAATTGATGGGTACCCGGATTAACCAGGTTGGCATATTTTTCCGGAACAGAGAATTCCACTTTTACCTGGGCATCATCCACGATCGTCGTAAGCGGTGCATTGGGCGAAACCAGTGCGCCGGGATACGTGCGAATGATACCGATCTTTCCGGAAAAGGGCGCCCGGATGCGGGTTTTGTCGATAGTGGTTTCCAGTTGCCTGATCTCTGCTTTCAAAACGGCTAAATTAGTGGCAGCCTGGTCATAGTCCTGTTGTGATGCGGCATCATGTGCAATCAGGTCTTTCAGGCGGGCTTCATTGAGCGCAGCCAGTTTTTCCTGTTGATGAAGCCGTTCCATCTGGGCCTGCAGGTCTGCATCATCCAATTGAAAAAGCAGGGCGCCTTTGGCTACCCGATGGCCCTCTTTCACGGGCACGCTCACCACTTTTTTGGTCAGTTCGCTGGAGATGGATACTTCCTGGTTGGCGGCAAGGGTACCTGCTATCTCGATCAATTGTTTTACGGCTCCCGGCGCTACTACATGTACATCAGCCGGAATGCCCGGCGCCGCTGCAATGGCTGCAGAGGTTGCCGGTTCGCCCTCGTTCGCCCGGCTGGTACAGGCATTAAGAAATAGTATAAAAAGAAACGATAGTAAGACCGAAAGACTGGTCGGTAATAAACGGTTCATAGCGCTGAAATTTAATAGATATATTTGTTTCGATGTTTTTATTCTAAAAAAAATCCATTGACTGGATTTGAATTGGGAATAAATTCGATCACAAACGTATTGAAACATTTCGATACGTCAATCATTTTTTTCAAAAAATTTTTCTAAACTTTCAGGGCTGTCAGGAAGTTTACATACTGATCGATCACCTTGTTATTCAGGGTGTATTTTACTTCCCGGCCTTCTTTTTCTGCGATGATCAATTCAGCATCAGTGAGTTGTTTAAGGTGGTGGGATACAGACGGCTGCGCCAGTTCAATGATCTCGTTTATCTCGGAACAATACAGGCAGGCCTTATTCTTATGGAGGGATTTGAGGATCTGCAATCTGTTGGGATCTGCCAATGCCTTCGAAATTTTTTCTACCTTCTTAAGTTCCATAACAAATTGTTTACGCTATTAAGACAGGTAAAAGTACAATTTTTTTATTGTACTTATATTTACGGCCAATTCTTCAACATGAAAGAAGACCTGCTCAAACTGATCGATATCCTGGGTACCATCACCTTTGCCATCTCGGGGGTGTTTGCCGCCATGCAAAAGCGGTTGGATATTTTTGGGATCCTGATCATTTCTTTTATTACATCCATCGGGGGCGGAACGTTAAGAGATGTGCTGCTGGGTGATCTGCCGGTAAAATGGATGCGGGATATTGAAACCCCGGCCATTATTCTGGTGAGCGCTATATGCGCAATCCTGTTCAGGAACATCATTAAAAATTTTCAGAAGACCTTATTCATTTTCGATTCCCTGGGTTTGGGTTTCTTTACGGTGCTGGGTCTGCAAAAAGGAATAAAGTTTGGTTTAAACCCCGGCATCTGTATAGTGCTTGGCACCATCACCGGTTGTTTTGGCGGAGTTATAAGAGATATTCTGCTCAACAATATCCCTTTGATCTTCAGGCGGGAAATTTATGCCACCGCCTGCATCCTGGGTGGCATTATCTATTTCATTTTGTATGGGACCAGTTTCCCCAAAGAATGGCTGGACGTTACTGTTATGCTGGTTGTTTTTATCATCCGCTTCCTGGCCGTGAAATATAACTTTGTTCTACCTGATCTGTATAGTGACAAAAAAGGCCGTCCGCCATTTGGCGGACAGCCATGATTTTTTATAATCCCAGTCCACCTAACATACCACCGGCCAAACCTTTCATTTCATCATCAAAGGCCTGTTCGGCTTTTGTAAGCGCCCGGTTCAGCGCTGTAATAAGCAGGTCTTCCAGTTCTTCTTTTTTGTCAGGCGCCATCAACTGGTTATTTATTGAAATGGCTTTCACCTCCCGGTTGCCGGTTACCGAAACTTTTACCAGTCCGTTGCCGGCATCCCCATCAATAATTACAGAACCAAGCTTTTGCTTGCCTTCCTGCATTTTCTGTTGCGCTTCCTGCAATTTGCTAAGCATATCTCCGAACATATAATATACGTTTAAGACCACAAAGGTATATTAATTACTACAGGCATCTCAAAAATGTCTTATCTTCAGCATACACGCCACTACCAGTGGTGCGCCATTATCACAAACCTGTAAAATCCTGTTACATGAACACTATTTCACGGAGACGTGTAATTAAAACGATTGCAACCGGCAGCGGCCTTCTGCTTCTTTCCCCTAAATCGATCTTTGCTTCCCCTACCCGCTTTAAAGACAAATTAGGTGTAGCCCTGGTAGGACTAGGCTATTATAGTACCGATCTGCTGGCGCCTGCCTTACAACAAACAAAACATTGTTACCTGGCAGGTATTGTTACCGGCACCCCGGCCAAAGCGGAAGCCTGGAAGCAGAAATACAATATTCCTGATAAGAATATTTACAATTATCAAAACTTCGATTCCATTGCCAATAACCCTGATATTGACGTGATCTATGTTGTGTTACCGCCCTCTATGCACAAGGAGTATGTGGTCAGGGCAGCGAATGCCGGCAAGGAAGTGTGGTGCGAAAAACCCATGGCGTTAAATGAAGCGGAATGTAAGGCAATGATCGAAGCCTGCCGATCGAACAAAAAATCACTGGCCATTGGTTACCGCCTGCACCATGAACCCAATACACAGGAATGGCGCGGTATTGTAAAAGACAAAAAGCTGGGCAGGGTTACCAAAGTTAATTGTGGCGCAGCCTATCGCGAGAACCGCACCGACCACTGGAAACAGAAAAAAGAAATGGGCGGCGGCGTTTTATACGACATGGGCGTTTACGCCATACAGGGAGCAAGACTGGGTACCAATATGGAACCGGTGGCCATTGTTTCTGCGCAAACATCTACTACCAGACCGGAGATCTATAAGAACGGACTGGATGAAACAACCATCGCCACCCTGGAATTTCCCGGCGGTGTAACGGCCGATATCAAAACCAGTTTTGGGGAGAACTTCAATTTCCTCAATATCACCTGTGAAAAGGGAGAGATACAAATAAAACCCTATTCTGAATATAATGGCCAGAACGGCACCAGCCCGCTGGGTACCATCAACCACCCTTACAATATTCCTTATCAACAGGCAAAGCAAATGGATGATGATGCACTGAGCATTATAAATAAAAAGCCAATGCTGGTGCCGGGCGAAGAAGGCCTGCGCGACATCAGGGTAGTAGAAGCAATCTATAAATCAGCCGCCACGAAACAACGGGTTAGTTTATGAAAAAGACAGGGTCCGTATTCATTTTAATTTTTATTATTCTCAGCGGTTTTGCCCAAACAGTAAAAGTCAATGGCGCTTTAAAAGTAGTGGGTACAAAACTAGTGAATCAAAAAGGGCAGCCGGTGATCCTGCGTGGAATGAGTTTGGGCTGGCATAACTGGTGGCCGCGGTTTTATAATGCCGGCGCCATAAGCTGGTTACAAAAAGACTGGGGTTGTACAGTTATTCGCGCAGCCATAGGCGTTGAACCGGATAGCGGGTATATTAAATATCCGGCCTGGGGAATGGAAAAAGCAAAAACAGTGATCGATGCCGCCATTAAAGATGGTGTGTATATTATAGTCGACTGGCACAGTCATCACATCCGACAGGAAGAAGCCAAACAATTCTTCACTGAAATAGCCACCGCATACGGCAAATATCCCAATATCATTTACGAAATTTTTAATGAACCCGCTGAGAACACCTGGCCTGAGGTAAAAGCTTATTCTATAGAACTGATAAAAACCATCCGGGCCATCGACCCGGATAACGTGATCCTGGTTGGCTCGCCGCACTGGGACCAGGATGTGCAGATCGTTGCCGATGATCCCATAAAAGGGTATAAAAACCTGATGTACACGCTTCACTATTATGCAGGCACCCATAAGCAGGACCTGCGCGACAGAGGCGATTATGCACTGAAAAAAGGCATCCCCCTGTTTATTTCCGAGTCTGGGGGTATGGACCATACAGGTGATGGCCCCATCAACACCCCCGAATGGATCAAATGGATTGAATGGTCAGAAAAAAACAAGATCAGCTGGGTAGACTGGTGTGTAACGGATAAAAAAAATGTAACCTGCTCTGTTCTGCAACCCACCGCTTCTTCAACAGGGCCCTGGAGCATGAACGACCTGCCGCCATGGGGTATACAAGCCAGGTCGCTCATTCGAAAATATAGCGGGTTAAAACCTTAAGCAACCTGCTTACTGCAGCGGGTTCTCCTGTATGGAAGCACGCACTTCTTCGATCAACTTATCGGGGTCCCAGGAAAGATCGCTTTCACCAGTGAAATATTGCCTGTCCGACTGCAGCGTGGCCTCTATTTCTTCCATGTACTTTCTTGCCTCTACCACATATTCATCGGGGTTTCTTATGGCCGACAATCTTTTCAGATTGGCCTCATCATACCGCATAAAATTTCTTGCCAGGCGCTGGGCAGTGTATTTTCTGAAACCCAGCATGCTCATCACATCTACCCCCACCCGTAAACTTGTATCCAGTGTTTCCCTGTATATATGCAGCATACCGGCGTTCATGAGATCGTAGGCATCGTACCGGTTGGCCGACCGCACCAGCATATGAATATTGGGAAAATTCATTTTTATGGTCTCTATCATCTCCAGCCTTTTTTCGGGCGAGCTGATGGCTATCACAATGATCTTTGCTTTATCTGCCCCGGCAGCCTGTAACAGGTCAACCCGGGAGGCATCGCCATAAAAAGCTTTTAAACCCATTTTTCGCACTGTATCCACGCGGTCAGAATCCAGATCGAGGTACGTGGCCGGGATCTGGTTCGCCCGCAAAAAACGCCCGATGGTACTTCCAAAGTGACCAAACCCGGCAATGATGACCGGATTCTTTTCATCGATCTCATCGGCCGGTCTTTCTTCGGTTTCGCCTGTGCCCACCCGGGGCAGGATGAATTTTTCATTGGCCAGGATAATCAACGGCGTTAATCCCATGCTGATGGCAACCACGGCAGTCATTATACTGGTGGTTTCCTGCGATAGTATGCCCTGCTGAAAAGAAAATGAAAACAACACAAACGCAAATTCTCCTACCTGCGTAAGGCTGAAGGAGAAAATGAAGTTCTGTTCGGTTCCCATTTTAAACACTTTTCCAAGCAGGAACAAAACAAGCGCCTTCACCGCGATCAATATCAACACCCACATTATTATTTCCTTCAAATGCTGTGACACCAGTCCAAAATCTATAGAGGCGCCCACGGCTATAAAAAACACCCCGAGCAACAATCCTTTAAAGGGTTCTATATCGCTTTCGAGTTCATGCCGGTATTCGCTGTTGGCTAAAACAACGCCCGCTAAAAACGCACCTAAAGCAGGACTAAGCCCGATCCTTCCCATCAACACGGCAATACCTACAACGATCAGCAGGGCTGTTGCGGTAAAAATTTCGCGCATCTTGGTTTTGGCCACCAGCCGCAACAAGGGCCGTACTGCCATTCTACCCACGACAATAACCGCAGCGATAGTACCTAATACGATGGCAGCATGCAACCAGGCCGGTTGCCCATCAACCCAGGTGCCCGCATCGTGGGCATCAGTAGTTGGTTTATGCAGAATATCTGTTGTTGCCAGCAAAGGGAAAAGGGCCAACATGGGGATTACCGCAATATCCTGGAACAACAATACCGCAAAGGCGCTTTGACCGGCGGATGTGCGCATCAATTCTTTCTCCGCCATGGTTTGCAATACAATGGCGGTGGATGACAAAGACAGGATCATGCCTAACGCCAATGCCTGTTGCCAGTTAAAGTGAAAGAGCATGGCAATGCCCGCTATAAATATTGTGCTTACTATCACCTGTAATCCGCCCAGACCGAGAATTGATTTACGGAGCTTCCATAACAATTCCGGTTCCAGTTCCAACCCAATTAAAAACAACATCATTACAACGCCAAACTCGGCGTAATGCATAATATCCTGCCCTTCGGCGCCCACAAACCCCAATACAGATGGGCCGATGAAAACGCCGGCAATCAAATAACCTAATACCGAACCTAAACCCGACTTTTTCGCCAGCGGAACAAACAATACCGCCGCTCCCAGGAAGACCAGGGCTTTATAAAAAAATGAATGTTCCATATTATGCCAGGTTGTTTTCTGAGGTTTCAATAAGGTCGTTTAAACAGGAAGCCTGCATCATCTCTTCATCCTTTAAACTTTCCTGCCGTAGCCGTAGCAGCAGCTGGCCGTATTTATGTCCATACTCATTTATCTGTGGCAATTCCAGTTTATGCGTTCCCGAAACCCAGAAAGGCGGCAGGTAGGTCATGCGGCAAATTTCTGCGGTGCGTTCATACGGCTTCAGCACTTCATTAATGGTGCATTGCTGATAACCCTCCCGCTGATAGGCCTGCAAACTTCCACCGGAGGTGATCACATTAAAAAGTTTTTTACCCTTTAATGCATACCCGTTTTTTCCGTATGCCCAGCCATGTTCCAGCACCAGGTCCTGCCATTGTTTTAACAAAGCAGGCGCGCTGTACCAATACAATGGGTGTTGCCAGATAATGATGTCGTGTGCCAGGAGCAATTCCTGTTCGCGTTTAACATCGATATCGAAGTCGGGGTAATTTTCGTACAGATCGTTCAAGGTTATTCCGGTCTGTTGGGGAATATAATGCAGCAGTCGTTTATGCACGCGGGACTTTTCCAGTACCGGATGAGCAAAAATTATTAAGATCTTCCTCATGTTCCACTGGTTTAAATAATGCAACTTAAAGAGAATTTGAACATTTTCTCTAAGGTATCACTTAAATTTAAGGTCATAAGATGGAGAAACAAAAAATCAGATGGAGCCTGCCGGTATTAGGAAAACTGCTAAAGGATTCCTTTAACCGGCTGCAACAGAACGACCCGTTGCGGATGGCCGGCGCTACTGCCTTTTTTACCAGCTTTGCCCTGCCGCCCATAATGGTGCTGCTTTTTCAGTTCTTCAGTATTTTTTTCAGCAAAAAACTGGTGGGTACCGAACTGCGCAATGTGCTTACTACCTCACTGGGGAAAGAAAATGCAGAACAATTGCGGGTCACGGCCCGCGGATTGCGCAACCTTGCACAAAACTGGTACATGGTGGTGATAGGTATTTTGTTCCTGATCTTTGTGTCCACCACTTTGTTCAAGGTCATTCGAAATACGTTGAACGATATCTGGAATATTCGTCCTGAAAAGTCGGGGTTCCTGTATGACCTTACCGTACGGGGCCGCTCATTGGTGCTTATACTGGCGGCAGCCATACTTTTTATGGCCAGTGAAATTATTGCAATAGCGCGTGAAGTGGCCGGTAAATATTTCGAAAGCTTTTGGCCGAAGGGCAGTGAATTTTTCACCGGCCTTATGAACGAGTTCATTGGCATGCTCACCATTATCGTGTGGTTTATTGTGCTGTTCAGGTTCCTGGCCAATGCCCGCCCTTCGTGGCGGGTGGCCATTGTTGGCGGTTTGTTAACAGGCGTGCTGTTTTATTTTGGCAAATTGTTTCTTTCTTATATGATGGGGCATAGCAATGCCGGTATTGTTTATGGCGCAGGCGCTGCTTTGGTATTAATTCTGCTGTTTATGTTTTATTCCTCTTTTATTTTATACTTCGGCGCCTGCTTTATAAAAGAATATTCCCTGCTTACGAATGACCCCATTGTGCCTGCACATAAAGCTTATGAGTACGAGCTGCAAAAAGTTATGGAGGAGAATGGCAAACGGCAGACGGCAGACGGCAAACAAGGCTGATGAAAGGCAAAGATGCGAATCGTGAAACAGCAACTGGACCGCCGACCAGCCGGGAAGTTTGACTGAATGCAAAAGCGGCTTTTTCTTACGAAAGGCAATCGAAGCAAAAGAATTTCTGCCTTCTGCCTTCTGCCGTCTGCCCTCTTTAAAATCTCGCCCGTTCATACTGCACCGGCCATTCTACTTTTTCTTTTAATTCATGCGCAGCAAGCAGGGGAAAATAAGGTTGGCGAAGCAGTTCACGCGCCATGATGATCATATCGGCATCACCATTCGTTAAAATGGTTTCTGCCTGAATAGCGGTGGTGATCATACCAACCGTGCCGGTGAGGATCCCGGTTTCTTTTTTAATGCGGGAAGCAAAAGGTAATTGATACGCCGGACCAATAGTAATTTGTTGATGATGCGCCAACCCGCCCGATGAAACATCTATCAGGTCAATCCCTTTCTGTTTCAGGATGTGGGCCAACTGCACAGATTCCTCCAGGTTCCAGCCACCCTCTACCCAGTCGCTGGCAGAGATGCGCACCAGCAATGGCAGCTCATTTGGCCAAACGGTTTGAACGCCTGCAATAATTTCCAGCAATAAACGAATACGGTTTTCGAACGAACCGCCATATTTATCGGTTCGATGATTGCTGAGCGGAGACAAAAACTCATGCACCAGGTAACCATGCGCGCCATGGATCTCAATTACTTTAAAACCCGCCCGCAACGCCCGGCTGGCGGCAATAGTAAAGTCGCTGATCACTTTTTGAATACCTGCTTCATCCAACGCAACAGGCATGGGGTAATTAGCTGAAAATGCAATGGCAGAAGGCGCCACCACGTCCCAACCTCCATCTTCAATTGATACTTTACCGCGGCCTTCCCACGGCACATTGGTGCTGGCTTTACGGCCGGCATGCGCCAGTTGAATGCCGGGCACTGTTCCCTGCGCGGATATAAATGAAGTGATCTGTTGTAATTTTTCCAGGTGTTCCTCTTTCCAAATGCCAAGGTCATGCGGAGAAATACGCCCCTCCGGCGAAACAGCGGTTGCTTCTGTAATAATAAGTCCGGCCCCACCTACTGCCCTGCTGCCTAAATGCACCAGGTGCCAGTCTGAGGCAAACCCATCTACACTGGTATACTGGCACATGGGTGAAACGGTAATCCGGTTCTTTATCTCTATTGATCTAATTTGAAGCGGTGTGAACAGGTGTGACATATTCCAATAATTAAGGAATAAAGATACCGCAGTTTCTACCTATATAGGATATGCCGTAATGCTTTTTGTTTCTGACAATACAAAGAAACTTTGTACGGTTGTGATATTGGGCAGGGTGGCCAGCTTGTTACGATAAAAATCGTGATAGGCATCCATATCGCTGGTAGCAATACGCAGAATAAAATCAAAAGTGCCCGTCATCTGAAAACATTCCATCACTTCGGGAAAGCGCGCTACTTCTTTTTCAAAATTAGCCAGGGTTTGCGCGGTATGGTCATGCAGCAGTACCTGCGAAAAAGCGATCAACCCTTTGTTTACTTTTTTTCTGTCGAGCAGGGCTACAATTTTTTTTACATACCCTTCTTCTTTTAATCGTTTGATGCGCTCATGAACAGTAGCCACAGACTTATTCAATTCAAAAGCGATCTCCTTATTTGTAAGGGAGGCATCTTTTTGTAAAAGCCGGAGTATTTGCCAGTCGGTGGCATCCAATTGGGAGGTGTTCATATTGAAAAAGAATCAGTAAATAACGTTCAACAAATCAATTATCCGAATAAAATTAGGAAAATACCCGGTTCTACCATAAAATTTACGGCAAAATGTCAAAGTCATTGGAAATAAGCCAGAACTCATTCAATTTTAACCTAAATTATTCGCTCACTTACAGCTACACAACGACTTTTTGATTATGATGAAAGTATAGCCAACGCTCATCATGCAGGTAAGCCGGTAATGAATAATTATCGGCCTCGCCTGCGCGAAAAGTGTGAAAACATTTACTAACAAATACTACCAAACTGTCTATGTCCCGGATCATTTACTTTGACAATGCTGCTACCACGCCTTTAGCCAATGAAGTGCTTGAAGTAATGTTGCCCTTCATGAAGGAAAATTTCGGCAATCCTTCCTCTTCTTATTCCGCAGGCAGAACTGCGCGGTTAGGCCTGGAAGTTGCCCGCAAAAAGGTAGCGCACTTGTTAGGAGTAACCCCCACCACTATCTTTTTTACCAGTGGTGGAACAGAAAGCAATAACACCGCGATTGCTGCAGCGGTCAGGGACCTGGGTTGCACGCACATTATCACTTCTCCTATTGAACACCATGCGGTATTACATACCGTAGAACATTACAGCCGCCATAATAATATCTCTTTTACCCTGGTAGCCTTAACAGAAAGCGGGGAAATAGATTATGAAAACCTGGAGCAGCAATTACAGTTGCACACGCATGCCGGGAAAAAAGTATTGGTTTCGCTTATGCATGCCAATAATGAGATCGGCACTTTGCTGGATATGCAACGGGTTGGAAAGCTCTGCCAACAACACAACGCCATTTTCCATTCGGACTGTGTTCAAACCGTAGGGCATTACCCGCTGAATTTATCAGAAGCCGGCGTGCATTTTATTTCCGGCGCCGGTCATAAATTTCATGGTCCCAAAGGCGTTGGGCTGTTGTATGTAAGCAATGAAGTAAAAATTCAGCCGCTGTTGTATGGGGGCGGACAGGAACGCAACATGAGGGCCGGAACCGAGAACACCTATGGTATAGTGGGTTTTGCCCGCGCACTGGAAATGGCCATGGAAGCCTACGAAAAAGAAAGCCAGTACATCGATCAGTTAAAACAATACATGAAGTCGGAATTAACTGCGGCTATCCCCGGAGTTGGTTTTAACAGTCCCGACCATTCATTATACACCGTACTGAGTGTTCGCATTCCGCAGTCACCCAAAACGGAATCTTTATTACTCGAGCTGGACATGGCCGGTATTTGTGTTTCGAGCGGTAGCGCCTGTAGCACCGGCGAGGCTTCGCATGTAATCAGAGCGCTGCGAAAAAATAACAACAGCACCACCATCCGGTTCTCGTTCAGTAAATTCAACACCCAAAGTGAGATAGATGTGGTGGTGGCGAAATTGAAAGAGTTGCTTTCGTAAGGCAGAAGGCAAAGGGCAGAGGGCAAAGATGGCTCAAGACATTGGAACATTCCGCTCTATTTTCATTTTCACTCAATTTATTTCCCAATCCCTTTATCAACTCTATCAACTTGTTAACTTAATAGTTCACATACCGCTCCTCAAAACTCCCATCTGCATAAAAGTCAATAATCCCGTAACCAGGTGCTGTTTGCCGTCTGTTGCCTTCCCACCAGGCGCCGCTTACCGCACCATTACAAATAAACGTTACGTTGTTATACACTACTTTATCCCGCAAATGTATATGCCCGCTCAAACATAATTTCACCTGCTGATGCTGGTAGAACAGATCGATAATTTTTGCCGTATCTGTATGCATCTCCCCACCCAGCATGATCCATTTATTGACGATGTTATCTGCTACCATCAGTGTTGCGGTAAGAATGGGTATATGCGACAGCACACAAACAGGCATGGCAGCCGGGGTTGCCTTTAGTTCCTGCTGCAGCCAGTTCATCTGTTCCTCGCCTAATTTGCCAATGTACCAGGTATTATCAATATCCAGGTGGGTACTGTCGAGCACAATAAACTTCCAGCCGCCTTTTGTAAAAGAATAATAAGGATTGCTTAACCCTAATTGATCCAACGAAAACTTTTTGCCATATACAGCCTGGCCTTTGTCATCTTCATTCCACCAGATATCGTGATTGCCCAACGCATATTGCATCGGGATGGAGCTTTCTGCTTTTACAATAGAATGCCAAAGATTCCATTGCGCTTTTATGGTATCCAGGTTTTCCTTGTTCATATCAAAAACAATATCACCGCCATTGAGGATCAGGTCTACCCCCGGCTTTTGACTGTGCACATGTTGTAAACAACGGCGGAAACGCGCTGGTGCATCCCATTTGTCTTTTATATGAATATCGGTGAGATGGGCTACCCGCAGCACCGGCTTTTTATTAGCCGCCTGTATGGTAATAGGGAATGCGGACCCCAAGAGGAGTCCGCCGGTATTTTTAATCCACGATCTTCTTTGCATATTATTTCCAGTTCGGATTTTGTTGCAGTTTTGTATTCAGTAGTAATTCCTGCACGGGCAAAGGAAACAGATAATCTCTGTCTTCCCTGAAATTCTTTGGAATGTTTTTGTTAATTACGATGTTGCCACCGGCTGCGCCATTTTCCAACACCACATCGGTTCCCAATTCCAGTAACTGTACATTGGGAGTAGTGGGTTTTGTTCCTGACCAAATGATCAGATCGGTAGCGCCATCCCCATCCAGGTCATAATTGCCCGTACCGGGAAAATAAGCGCCCTTGAATTGAGCCGCCAGCAAATGACCTTCGCTCCAACGCATCAGGTCGTTCCAGGCAAACCCTTCCATCACCAGTTCAATCCGGCGCTCACGTCGAATTTCCAACAATACCCCCAGGTTGGCGCCGCTTGCATGCGTGTATTGCGCTGCCAAATAAGGATCTGGATTGCTATTGGCGGCAGCCATATTCATAGCAGGCATGCCTATCCGGTCACGTAATAATTTTACCGATTGGTCAAGGTCGGTTTGGGTGAGAGAACCCAGTTCTGCCTTTGCTTCTGCAAAGTTAAGCAGCACTTCAGCATAACGAAAAACCGGTAAAGCATTGGGCGATTTGCCCAGCGCATCATTGGCCGCGCCGGTTACAAATTTTATCAGTTGATACCCGGTAACAGTGCCGGTATAGGCGGGCGGTAATGTTACATTTCCATCGAGGCGTTTATAGCCTGGCGCCCGGACTGTTTGCGATAACCGGGGATCGCGGTTTTGCATTTCATCATAGAACTGCATGGTAGCATAACCCGGTTTATCGGTAAAGCGGGAACCATCTTTCATCAGGTAACTGTTCACCAGGCTTTTTTCCAAACCCGGTTTACCAAAAGAGGGTGCGGTAGTATAATAATTCACGTTATGGAACACCTGTAGCGTAGCACTGTATTGCCGGGCCAGGAGTACTTCATCGGCAATGGGCGTTAACGCAGTAAACAGATCGCGGTACACTACATCGGCGGCGCTTTTATAAGTGGTATACACACCTGAGCTGATGAGCGCCTGCGCGGCGTTTGCCGATAATTGTAAAAAACGATTGGCATCTGGTAATTTAAACTCAGGATGGTATTTACGGAAAGTACCTTCGAACAAACAAAACCTCGACTTAAGCGCCAGCGCTGTCCATTTTGTTACTTCCGATACATTTTTGGAGGCGCCCAAATGAGCAATAGCAAAGTCAATGTCATTTACAACAGAATCCATCACCAGCGTTCTGGGATCACGCGCTTTATACAATTCAGCCGTATCACTTACTGCCAACGGTCCCGAATACCAGGGCACATCGCCAAAATGCGCTACCATGCCTGAATAGAACCATGCCCGGAAGAATTTTGCCACTGCCAGGTATTTATAAGTGATGGTAGTATCCAATCCGCCACGTGCATAATTGGCGATGAAAAAGTTTACATTTCGCAAATTGCTCCATTCCCAGCCGCCACCCGATACGGGAATAGGCCGGTTACCGGTTTGCTCCGGACTTAATCCCGTCAATACAATATTACTGGCGGTCTCGCCATACAGGCTGTAAAATTCTTTATTAGCCCCATCTGCATCCGGCACCATATTATCATAGAAAGAGCGCACATACAGCAATAATTCATTTTCTGTATTGAACCCGTTGTTGGGGGTTATTTGTGAAAGCGGTTGTCTGTCCAGCACCTTTGAACAACCCGAGAGCAACCCGCCTATGACCAGTATGGATAATAATTTTTTCATGTTTTCAGAAACAGTTTGATGATTAGAAATTAAGGTCAAGACCAAAAGAGAACTGTTTGGAGAAAGGATAGTCGCG
>NZ_JBJMLX010000553.1:0-2052 GCF_045805085.1 Niastella sp. | reverse complement strand
TCGAGGAAATTACATTTGAAGTAACCGATATCGACCGATCGTCATTAAGCGTGCACCAGATCATCACGGTTATGAATGAGAAGGGCAAAAGCGCGCTTCGTTTTGCCGAGTATACTGATAAATTTCACATCCTCGATGATGCGGAAGTAAAAGTGTTTGATGCCAATGGCCGGCAAATAAACAAGTACAAACAAAAAGATATGATCACCACGGCCGGCGCCGGTGACAACCTGATAGACGATAGTAAGATCACCTTCGTGCGATTTCCTTCGGCGTCCTTTCCCGTTACCTTTGAAGTGAAATACAGCATTAGGTTAAAGGGTAACCTGTTGTACCCGAGCTTCGACATCCAGGATGCCAATCAAAGCGTGGAGTCATCCGTATTCACAGCCAAAGTGCCCAAAGACCTCGACCTGCGCTATAAAGAAAAAAACATCGCCTTAAAACCTGAAACCGGGGAAGATGGCAACTATAAATGGTACCGCTGGTCGGTCAAAAACCTGCCGGCCGTAAAATACGAAGCTGGTTCGGTTAGTCCTTACCCATATGTGATGCTGGCGCCCAACCGCTTTAAGTTCGATGATTTTGAAGGTGACCTGAGCACCTGGAAAAGCTTTGGCGCCTGGTATGGCAACTTATACAAAGGGCTCGACAAACTACCGGCCGACCGGGTTGCTTTTTTTAACGACATGGTTAAAGACGCACCCGATAACCACGAAAAGATCAGAAGGCTGTATACCTATTTGCAAAAGAATTTCCGGTATGTGAGCATTCAGTTGGGTATTGGCGGCTTACGCCCGTTCTCGGCCGACTTTACTGAAAAGAAAAAGTATGGCGATTGTAAGGCGCTGAGCAATTGCATGAGGGCCATGCTGACCGCTGTTGGTATTAAAAGCTATAGCGCCGTTATTAATGCCGGCACCAACGCCCTGGCAATGGATGCCGACTTCCCCTCTAAATTCAGCAACCACGTTATTCTTTGCGTGCCCCAGGAAAAAGACACGATATGGCTGGAATGCACCAGTAATACCATTGACTTTAATGTACTGGGCCCCTTTACAGAAAACAGGAATGCTTTGCTGATTACCGAAAATGGCGGCGTACTGGTTCCCACCCCGGAGAGTAAATGTTCTGAAAATGTATATCAGGTTCATACGGTAATAGATCTGCAAACCGATGGATCGGGCAGCACCCATACCACCTTTACCACAACCGGCGAATTTAAAGAACAGATGAAGTACTTTTTAGATGAGAAGAAAGACGATCAGAAAGAATTTATAGTGAACGACCTGAACTTTAAACAGCCAGATGATTTTACTTTCAAACAAATAGAAGGACCAGCTGAGTTTACCACCAACCTGGAAATGTCGTACGAGAAAGTGCATGAATTCAATGCCGGTAATAAACTATTCATCAGTCCCCGCATTTACCGGTTCTGGTCACGGGCGCTGCCTAAATCAGAGGGTCGTAAACTGGACTATTATTTCAGCTACCCTTTTGAACGCATCGATACAACTGTTTTCAAATTACCAGCCGGCATGTCGGTTGAAGCCCTTCCCAAACCAAAGGAACTGTCCAGCGCTATTGCTACCTACACTACCAAATACTGGTACAACGAAACCGAAAAAGCAGTGTATTGCACGGCTTCCCTGGTGCTAAAAAAACAAAGGATCCCCGTAGCCGGTTATGCAGAAATAAAAAAGCTGTTCGATGATATACTAATGGACGATACGCAGCGGATTGTGGTGAAGAAAGAATAATGTTACAGGTTACAAGTTTCAGGTTCCAGGTTCCGGTCAAAGGTTCTTTCCTTGTAACGTGTAACCTGAAACTTGAAACCTGAAACTGTATTCAGATTATATGCGATAATATTATCCCGGTTGCCACCGCTGCATTGAGCGACTCCGCCTGGCCGTGGCGCGGTATAGTTATCCTGTTTCGGCAAAGCGCCAACACTTCTGCACTGATGCCTTTTGATTCGTTTCCTATAATGATCACCCCTTCTTTAATGGGCTGCAATTTGCGCAGCTCGGTACCATTTAGCACCGCCGC
>NZ_JBJMLX010000552.1:0-5064 GCF_045805085.1 Niastella sp. | reverse complement strand
TCAGTAATAACAGGAATAAAAGCTTCATTGGATATTTTTTACAATACTTTACAGACTGTATACGAAAGCCGGTTTTAAAAGGCTTCCTTACAGCATTACATTATTTGCAGATGTGGTTTGCTTAGATCTGATCTCAATACAGGCAGCTATGCTTTGGGAGGTTGAAAGATGGAACAGGCAAGTAAAGATGGCGGGATATTATCATTCAAAACAGGTTGTAAACCCGGATCGCCAGCCGGGGGCCTGAAAATGATCTTTGGCAAAATTGTTAAATCCGTGGGCAAATTTCTACCGTAAACATTTAAAACGGTTTTGAATGGCAACTGCATGTCCTGCTTGTAGTCGTTATCGAAAGGTTGGGGATCAATGTAATGCATCTTAATGAACGAGCCTACCGTCATATAGGGGCTTTCTCTTTTATGCTTCACATAATGCCCTACCAGCATCGGTAATTTCAACAGCTGATACGCGTCGGTTGAACCGAACAGGTAAATCACTAACAGAAATATGGCCACTTTCTCTTTCACGTGTTGAAGGTATCTAAAATAACAATCAACAAAAAGGCTCTAGAAAAGTTTAACAACCTGGTAAACGATGGGTATTTAACATTTTAATATCACTGTTACCCACGATCACGACTTCGCCTGAAAATCAGACCGCATTCCCGGGCTAAAAAGGCATTAGCTTTTTGCCTTTCTGTAATTTTCTTTTAAATAGCTCAAAGGGTTCGTCACCCCTGATGTCGAGTCTTTGTATCACCAATGACCGGCGCAGGGGAAGGGCGTTCAGGCGGTTGCCTATCCGAAAAGCAAGTATGATGCCGTTGCCCGATAGTGTGTTCAAAAATTGACGGCGCTTAACCGGGTGCCGTTTGGGAAATGCGCCATAAGGGTAGGCCAGGCAATCCTGGTAGGCTATCTTTCTTTCCTGCAGATATTGCCGGCATTTATTTATATCCTGCTCAATTTCTTCCAGTGTAAGCTGTTTATAGCTCTTATGATCATAGGAATGCAATCCATATTCAATCAGGTTGGGGTCCATTGAATGCAGGTCACTGAGTTGTAAATAATTGTCCTGCGGTGTTTCTCCCTGCTCAAGAAATGCGGGCACCAGGAAGATATTTGCTTTTAAGCCATATTTTTTCAGCACCGGGTACATGGTCGTATAATTGTCCCGGTAACCATCATCGAATGTTATTAAAACTGGTTTTCGGGGTAGTGGATTGCCGGAGCGAACATGTTTTACCAGGTCGCTTAACAGCAAAGGGGTATAGCCCTGTTGGGAAAGGAACAGAAACTGTTCTTCCAGGTCCTCCTTTGTTACTGTTAAATAGTCGCGATAAGTATTGCTGGAAATTTTATGATACATCAGGACCCGTAATGGGTCATTTTTGGAACCAAAAAAACGCATTGAGATCGGATATTGATGATTAAAAACGGGCCATTACCTTTATTCATTCGTTTATTTTTGCATACTTCACAAAATGATAAAAGGTGGAAAATACAGACCAGTAAAAGCCTTTTAAACCATTTAAAAAATTTCGCTCCAGCAGGTAATATTTTGTAAAGTTAAAAGGAACTGCCAGTATTATAATGAACGTGGATTTGTGCTTGCCTTTTCTTTTTCCCATTTCTGCTGCATACCGGGTATAGCGGTTGAATTTATCCAGGTATTGATAAATACTCGTATAACTATAATGCCTGACTATATGCTTTAATTTTTTAACCGGGCCTTCGATATGTATGCCTTCATGAACTTTATCGGCAGTAATGCCGCCTTTTTGCCGGTTAAACAGTCGCAAAAAATACCGGCCGCTTTCTTTTCCATGTAAGAACTCTTTACCCAGGAACACCAGGTTCATCCGGAAGGCAAACCCGCTGTATTGTTTATCGGCCTCCGTAAGACTGGTAATTTCCTGTACCAGTTCATCTGTCAGTACCTCGTCGGCATCAACGCATAGTATCCAGTCGTTTTTTGCCTGGGATACCGCAAATTGTTTTTGTGAACCATAACCATCAAAATGTCGGAATAATACTTTACAGCGTTTTGAGTAGCATATTTCAACCGTGCGGTCGGTGCTGTAACTGTCTACTATAATGATCTCATCGCACCAGTGCAGTTTTGAAAGGGTTCTTTCAATTTGCTGCTCTTCATTATAAGTGATGATGACGGCACTTACTTTAAATGCCGGGCAAACTTTGGGTTCCCCCTTCTTAAATAGTACATTATTAGCTACGGGGCTAGCAATCGGTTCGGGAAAGTGCATGGGTGTAATAAAGTATGTTTACAAATCAGGCGTTTTCATTGGTGTCATTAAAAAAACATTAAAATCAAAAATACCCCTATGACTAAAATCAGTATTTTTTCAGGGTTTCAAAAAATGCTTACATTTAAAATCTAACGACAAACGGATCAAAATTTAATCTCATATCGCCATATGAATAATAAAAAGATCAGCCGGAAAAGATTTGTGACCGATACGGCAAAAGCGACATTGGGCTCCGTTCTTACTTTGAGCTTACCTTCCATTGTTCCCTCCTCGGTATTTGGAAAAAATGCACCCAGCAATCGGATCAACGTGGCTTCTATTGGCTGCGGAAGAATTTCCGTTACCCATGACATGACATCCATTGCGCGGTATAGCGGCGCCAGAATTATTGCCGTTTGTGACCTGGATAAGGCCCGGGCGGATGCGGGCGTGCAGGCAGTCAAAAATAATTACACCAGGGCGGTAAAAGAAAACGGCGGCCAAACGGGCGATTGGGATATAAAAGTATATTATGATTACCGGGAGTTGTTGTTGAATAAAGACATCGATGCCGTACATATCAGTTTGCCCGATCACCAACATGCTATTGTGGGTGTACATGCCGTACGGGCAGGTAAAGATGTGTATCTGCAAAAGCCGGCCTCCTTAACTATTGAAGAAGGAAGGATCTTAAGCAATGAGGTAAAGCAAACCGGGCGCATTTTTCAAATGGGCAGTCAGCAAAAATCAATTGATCCCTGGCCGCAGTTTAAAAAAGCCTGTGAGCTGGTTCGCAATGGGCGCATTGGCAAACTGGTAACAATCGAAGTCGGATTGCCGGGCGATCCGGGTGGAGGCAATCCCGCTAAAATGGTTGTTCCTGCCAACCTGAATTACGATGCCTGGCTGGGTTCAACCCCTGAGGTATATTATACGGAAGACCGCGTGCATGCGCAGGACGCCAGTATGAAAGGCATTACCAGCCGGCCGGGTTGGTTGCGTTGCGAACAATTCGGCGCCGGCATGATAACAGGGTGGGGCGCCCATCACATCGATACGGCGCATTGGGCCATGGGTACAGAATACAGCGGACCCATCGAGATCTGGGGCAGTGGAAAATTCCCGAACGATGACCCTGACTATAAAGGACTCTGGGATGTGCATGGTATTTTTCGCACCGAAGCCCTCTATGCCAATGGGGTACACATGATCGTTTCAAATGAGTTGCCAAATGGGGTAAAGTTCATTGGTACGGACGGCTGGATCTGGGTGACCCGTGGTAGCTACCGGGTGACTGACAGCGATCCTATTGCTGATAAAGATGGCGTAAAACCCCTTGATGCCAGCAATCCGAAAATTTTACAATCAGTGATTGGCCCTAATGAAATTCACCTGTACGAAAGTTCAGAACAACATGCCAACTGGCTGGATTGTATAAGATCCCGGAAGGAACCGGTGGCGCCGGTTGAAGTAGGGCATCGTTCATGCTCTGCCTGTTTGCTGCATCACATTGCCATGAAGGTGAAAAGAAAAATTTATTGGGACCCTAAGACGGAAACGTTTAAAAATAACGATAAAGAAGCAACCGCATTGCTGTCAAGACCAAGAAGAAAAGGCTATGATTTTAATGTATAATATAATGAAAAGATTAACTGGCATTCGGCTGTTTCTAATAGTTTCAATAATGATGTCGTGTGGCGATCAGGTAAAACAAACGCAGCGATCTATTCAATTGATAACGCTGGACCCGGGTCACTTTCATGCGGCGCTTGTGCAAAAGACAATGTATGCCGATGTAGATTCCGTTGTGCATGTATACGCCCCGGGGGGCAGTGACCTGCAATTACACCTCGATAAGATCAATGGCTATAATGCAAGAAAAGACAATCCCACCCATTGGAAAGAAGAAATGTATACCGGAAATGATTTCTTTGAGAAAATGGTAGCCGAAAAGAAAGGAAATGTGGTGGTGCTGTCGGGGAACAACCAGAAGAAAGCCGATTATATTTTAAAAAGTTTACAAAACGGGTTTAATGTTTTTGCCGACAAACCAATGGCTATTAACAGCAGCCAGTTTGAACAATTGAAGCAGGCCTTTGACGCAGCCAACAAAAACAAATTGTTGTTGTATGATATCATGACCGAACGTTTTGAGATCACCAACAAATTACTACGCGAACTGTCGATGGACCCGGAGATCTTTGGCACCCTGGAAAAAGGTACCGTGGCCGATCCGGCAGTAGTAAAAACCAGTATTCATTATTTCTACAAATTTGTTTCGGGCAATGTGCTTACGCGGCCCCAATGGTTCTTCGATGCATCGCAGCAGGGGGAGGGCATTGCCGATGTAATGACGCATTTGGTTGACCTGGTGCAATGGGAATGTTTTCCTGAACAAACAATCGATTATTTAAAAGATATTCAGCTTGATTCTGCCAAACACTGGACAACCGATCTAAGCCTGAATCAATTCAAAACGCTGACAAAAGCAGCTGCTTTCCCCGCGTATTTAAAAGGCAGCGCTGTTAATGATACGCTGCTAAAGATCCTCTATAATGGTGAGATCAACTACACCATCAAAGGCGTGCATGCAAAAACTGCAGCCCTGTGGGATTACCAGGCGCCGGCAGGCGGCGATAATTACTATGCCCTGATGAAGGGTACCAAAGCGCGGCTGGTCATCAAACAGGGCGCTGCGGAAAAATATAAACCTGTGCTGTATCTTGAACCGGTAGATAAAAATGTCAATCCTACCGAAGCGTTTAAAAAGATCCAGGCAAAATACCCGGGGGTGGAACTGGTGCAATCAACAACCG
>NZ_JBJMLX010000551.1:0-31504 GCF_045805085.1 Niastella sp. | reverse complement strand
TCATTAATGATAAGATCGATATATCCCTGGTGATTTTCTTTGTATTCAATTGGATAAGTATGAGCACCAAGAAAAGTGGACTTAATGGGAATGGAAGACCTCTCTTTTAATTTTTTTATCACCCGCAGCATTTTCAATTCACCTTCAACGGTTAACCCGTACCCACTTTTTATTTCAATAGCGCCGGTGCCCAGTTTTGTCAATTCTTCTAAACGGGCCCAGGCCAGGTTGAACAATTCGTCTTCTGAAGCCTCATTTAATTTACGCGCCGAATTTAGAATGCCCCCACCCCTCGCCGCAATTTCAGCATAGCTGAGTCCTTTTAATTTATCAATGAATTCATTTTCCCGGCTGGCAGCAAACACCAGGTGGGTATGACTGTCGCACCAGGCGGGTAACACCATTTTTCCTGTAGCGTCAATCGGATCTGCCGCCAGAGCGCGATGGGCGGTTGCCAGTTCATCCATAGGGCCATAGGCAACTATAGTATCATCTTCGATCAATAAATATGCGTTGTGTATACATGGAAGGTTTGCCAGCTCTTTTCCCCGCAGTACAGGCCATTGTTCCCGTACGTTTACGAGTTGTTTGATATTGATAATTAGTGTTGCGGCCATTAAGTGAAGATAGGTTAATTTGAAAATCCCGACAAAGTGGGGACAAGTTATGCCAATTCGAAAATCCCGATAAATGGGGACAAGTTATGAAAATGAAAAAGCCTGGAATCGGTCCCGCTTTGCGGGAACTCTTCCAGACTTTCCGTTGAACAATTCCTCTTATTAAGTTTTTGCGTATTGTTTGTTTATGATCGGTATCATGAGTTTTTTCAACAACTGCAATACTTTTATTTGCGAGAAAACGGTGTATTGCGCGGCGGTTGACCCATTGCTTACTTTTATACTATAAGCCCGTTCGCCCAGCGCTTTAAACATGTCTTCATCAGTGGTATCATCGCCTATGCACAACACAAAATCGGGTTGCATGTCGTTCACTATTTTCAGGGCCATAATGCCTTTATCAAAACCCGACATGCGTACTTCCACTACTTTATTACCATCCACTACCTGCAGCATGGTGTTTTGCAACAGCTGCGTAAGGTTATTGATCAATTCCCTTGACCGGGTAAAACCCAGTTCGGGGTGGGTATTGCGATAGTGCCAGGCCAGCGTATTGGTTTTTTCTTCAATAAAGGAACCCACGCAGTGGGTAACGAAGAGCTGCATAATGGGCCTGATCTCGTTCTTCCATTGATCGGGAATTGAAACCGCCTGTTGCCATTGATCGCCTTTTGGTTTAAAGCTTGCCCCATGTTCGGCTACCAGCATCATGGGCAGATCGCCCAACCATTTTTCAAGGGTATAGGCTTCGCGGCCGCTTATGATAACCACATTGTTTTTGGGGTCTGAAGATAACCCGCGTAAGATGCTCCGCAACTCTTCATTGGGTTTTGCTTCTGAAGGAATGCGGGCATACGGAACCAGGGTGCCATCATAGTCGAGCAACAGGCAACGGCTATTTGCTATCTGGTAGTGCAAATGAATTTGGGCGATCACGCGTTCATCGAGCACTTTTACCTGTTGTTTTATCTGCTCCTGTTTTACATTCGCCAGTTGATCGAGAAAATCGCTAACCCATTTTATAACATCGTAGTCAGATAAGCGCTGTTGCATTAAGAACATGCGGTGTTCCTGTTCTTCTTCAGGCATGGTCAATGCCTGGTTAATGGCTTTGGATACTTCAATTGTATCAGTGGGATTTACCAACAGGGCTTCATTCAGCTCGTTGGCGGCCCCGGCCAGTTCACTCAGGATCAAAACGCCTTTCCGCCCGGAACAGCTGGCAACATATTCCTTGGCAACGAGGTTCATGCCATCGCGCAAAGGTGTTATCAATGCCACATCCGCTGCTTTATACAAGGCAGCCAGTTCATTGAACGGAAGATGGGTGTATCGGTATATAATAGGTTGCCAGGTAATGGAAGATACTTTACCATTAATGGTGCTTACTTTTTGTTCTATTTGTTGTTTACGTTCGGTGTATGCCTGAATATCATCCCGCGAAGGAACGATGTTCAGGATGAATACCACTTTCTCGCGCCAGTCGGGATATTGGTCCAGGAAATAATCGAATGCATTCAACCTGTCCATTAACCCTTTGGTATAATCCAGCCTGTCTACAGAGAAAATGATCTTCTTGCCTTCAAAATTCTTCTTTATCTCGTTGTAATATTGTTTTGTTTCCGGATCGTTACAGGCCTTATTGAATTTTTTATAATCAATACTGATCGGGAACAGATCGGCTTTTATTAACCGGTCCTGGTACTGCATACTATGAAAAGAACTATCCACGCCCAGGAGCATTTTGGCCGATTGCAGAAAGTGTTGCGCATAATCGTGCGTGTGGAAACCGATCAGGTCACTGCCCAGTACGCCCTTGAGTAAGGATGTCTTCCATTCTGCCGGTAAAGTCCTGAACAATTCGTACGATGGAAAAGGAATATGCAAAAAGAAACCAATGGTGGCGTCTGTTCTTTCGGCCCGGATCATTTCGGGTAACATGAGCAACTGATAATCGTGGATCCAAATGGTATCATCAGGCTGTAAAAGCGGAATTAATTTATCGGCAAACGCCCGGTTCACTTTTACATAAGCATCAAAATAATGCACATTTGATTCAACCAGATTTGGAAAATAATGGAACAGGGGCCACAATACCGAATTGGAAAATCCGTTATAATAGTCCTTGTACAATAGCTTGTTTAAAAAGAGCGGAACAATTCGGAAATCAAGTCCCGACAATTTTTCTTCGACTACTCTCCAATCATTTTGGGGAAAATCTGCCACACCTAGCCATAGCTTTTCAGTAAAACCTCTATTTGTAGAACTATCACTTTCAAAATAACTTTTAATCGCAGACACCAGTCCGCCCGAGCTTTGCCGCAGGTGAAGCTGATCTCCTTCATGATCAATAGAAAAAGGTAGCCTATTAGATATTATAATCAATCGTCCCATAAAAAAAACAGTAAACCAATTAATAATAAAGGCTTCTGCCACGTACAAATGTGTCAGGCCCGGTTACATGGTTTATTATCAATGAAATTATGGTGCCAATAGAGAGGAAAAGGCGATTTATTACCTGAACTAAAAGAATTGTAATGTGCTTTTAATGTGGCACTAAAAAGAAAAGGAGATGAAGCGTAAGCCTCATCTCCTTTTAATGTTGTATGTTATTTGCCTTATTTAAAATTCAACTTCGCGCGCTGACGGTATTGCTCTCTTACCACACCACGCTGGTTATAGGGATTGGTAACCAGGAAAAATAAATAGAGCGGCTCACCAACATCTGTCATTTTAACGGCTTTCTCTTTTACCGGGAAATATACCTGTTCAATTGTACGGATAGCTGTCACCGTATTGGCATCTACTGTTTTGATATCCCGGTCCCAACGGTATTCGTTGGTTCCTTTGTTGTAAAACCAGAACGACCAGGTATCGGAATTGATCGCAATTTGTTTGCTGGGGTTAAAATTGTCTTCTTTAACAATTTTGAACGGAATGTCTTGCAGGTCGGCTAAAGGGGCTTTATCACCGATCTTGTAAACAGCATCGGTAAAGTCGGCATTTACGAAAACGCCATCCACGTTGTTAACGTCAAAAGTGAACTCTACTGAAAAGGGGGCTTTCTTTAACTCATACTCGCCATTAACGGGGGCAATGGCTGCGCCGTTTTGAACAATCTTCAAGCTTACTTTGGCTTGAGAAAAAACGGTGCTGGTAGCTACTAAGGCAAAAATGAACAAGGAAATGGTTGTTTTCATATTGCGGATTTTTCATGCGTATTAATCTTCATAACTGCTACAACGCACAGATTACGGAGATATTTTGTCATAGTATAAATACCAGATTTTCCGGTCGGGGTCGGTGGTATCGCCAGCAAAATAGAAAATAATTATTATCTATGAAAGCGTTTTTTTAAATCGAGGTCAAATTTAATGGAAGTTTCTTTTGCGAGGTCATATCCGGCATCGGCATGTCGTATAACTCCCATACCCGGATCGTTTCTCAACACCCTTGCCAATCGTTGTTCTGCGTCGGAAGTTCCGTCTGCAACGATCACCATGCCCGCATGAATACTATACCCCATTCCTACTCCACCGCCATGATGCAAGCTTACCCAGCTGGCGCCGCCTGCGGTATTCACCAGGGCATTCAGAATGGGCCAGTCTGCTACGGCATCACTGCCATCGAGCATCGATTCTGTTTCGCGATTGGGCGATGCTACGGAGCCGGTGTCCAGGTGATCGCGGCCAATTACAATGGGGGCTTTCACTTTTCCGGTTCTTACCAGTTCATTGAACGCCAGCCCTGCTTTTTCTCTTTCTCCCTGTCCCAGCCAGCAAATACGTGCCGGTAATCCCTGGAAGGCGATCTTTTCTTTGGCCAGTTTCAGCCAGCGTTGCAATGATTTATTTTCCGGGAACAAATTGCCTATTACTTCGTCGGTGACGGAAATGTCGTTTGGATCGCCGCTCAATGCCGCCCAGCGGAAAGGCCCTTTGCCTTCGCAAAACAGTGGACGGATATATGCCGGAACGAAACCGGGAAAATCAAATGCATTGGTCAATCCTTTCTCCTGCGCCCGGGCGCGAATGTTATTGCCATAGTCGAATGTGATGGCGCCTTTTTGTTGCAGGGTCAGCATCAACTGCACATGCCGGTACATGCTGTTGTAGGCATAACTAATATATTGCTCAGGATTTTGCTCTCGTAGGATCTTTGCCTGCTCATAGGAAATTTCATGGGGCCAGTACCCTATTAACGGATCGTGGGCAGATGTTTGATCTGTAAGTGTATCGGGCACAATATTTCTTTCAGCCAGGCGTTCTAATAACTCAACTGCATTGCATAACACCCCAATAGATAATATTTCTCCTTTTTCTTTTGCCAGCAGTGCGCGATCGATGGCCGCATCAATATTTGTCATTTTTACATCGAGGTACTTTGTATCGATGCGTTTGTCAATCCGCCATTCTTCCACTTCTGCAATTAATGCCACACCTTCATTCATGGTAATGGCCAAGGGTTGAGCGCCACCCATGCCACCCAGTCCGGCTGTTACATTCAACGTTCCTTTTAAGGAGCCGCCGAAATGTTTATCGGCTGCTGCGGAATAGGTTTCATACGTTCCCTGTACAATGCCCTGGCTGCCGATGTAGATCCAGGAACCGGCGGTCATTTGCCCGTACATCATCAACCCTTTTCTTTCCAGTTCATCAAAATGCTGCCAGGTGGCCCATTTAGGCACCAGTTGCGAGTTGGAGATCAACACGCGTGGGGCATTGACATGCGTTTGCAAAATGCCCACCGGTTTACCACTTTGGATCAGCAGGGTCTCATTGTCATTCAGGTCTTTTAATGATTGAATGATAAGGTCGAGCGCTTCAAAATTCCGGGCTGCTTTACCGCGACCGCCATAAACGATCAGGTCGTCGGGGCGTTCGGCCACTGCGGGGTCTAGGTTATTTAATAACATGCGCAAAGCTGCTTCCTGGATCCAGCCTTTGCAGGTGAGTTGTGAACCCGTTGGGGTTTTGTATTTTATGGGATCGTAAGTTTTTGTTGCAGGTGTCATTGTTTTAAACAGTTTTTGTTACCCATGTAATTTTTGTGTGGCGTTACAGGCTGAACGCCTCAAATCCTGTATTTAAATGTACCTTTTTCTTTTCGGCGAAAGCATTACAATGTTCCACAAACGAAAAGTTGCTGATGAGTTGTTTTATCTGATCGATGTCCTCGGCAAAAATGCGGTCCTCTTCGGCAAAGCCTACAAACTGCCGTACATAATCATGGGCCGATTCAAGGATCTCGCTGCTTTTTAATGGCCGTCTGAATTCAATGGCCTGACAGGCGCTTAATAACTCAATAGCTAAAATGAACTCGAGGTTATCCAGCACCTGGTTCAGCTTGCGGCCGCTGATGCTGCCCATGCTCACATGGTCTTCCTGACCCAGTGAGGTAGGAATGCTGTCGGCACTGGCGGGAAAGCACAGGGTCTTATTTTCAGTTACCAATGCAGCCGTAGTGTATTGCGGGATCATGAACCCACTGTTCAACCCCACATTTTTCATCAGCAACATAGGGAGGCCCCATTTGCCTTCCAGTAACAGGTAACACCGGCGGTCGGAGATATTGCCTGCTTCTGCAGCAGCCACACAGGCATAATCGAGTGGTAATGCCAGTGGCTGGCCATGAAAATTGCCGCCGCTGATGGTATCATCGGCGCTTAAGATAATAGGGTTATCTGTTACCGAATTCAATTCAATTTCGGTGAGTTGTTTCAGATGCAACCAGGCTGTGCGGCTGGCGCCATGTACCTGCGGCATACAACGCAAACTGTAGGGGTCCTGCACACGGCCGCAATCAACATGGCTTTGCATAATGTCGCTTTGGTGCAATAACAACCGAAGCCGTTGAGCCACCAGGGTATTACCGGCGAATGGGCGTAGTTGATGCAACCGTTCATCAAAAGGCGCCTTGGTGCCGGTCAATGCTTCCAGGCTCATCGCGCCAATAATGTCGGCCGCTTCCAGACAGTAATGCATTCGCTGCACTGCTTTTACTGCAAACGATAAAATGAACTGGGTGCCGTTTATCAGGGCCAGTCCTTCCTTGGGGCCCAGTTGTATGGGGGCCAGCCCAAACTGTTTTAATATGTCTTGCGACTTGTGTCTTGCACCTTTGTAAAACACCTCCCCTAACCCGATCAGGGGTAAAAACAAATGGGCCAGTGGCGCCAGATCGCCCGAAGCGCCCACGCTGCCTTTTTCCGGCACTACGGGAATTACATCCTGTTCAATATGCCAGATGATGCGTTGCAGCGTAACTAACTGCGCACCTGAGTAACCACGCGCCAACGCGTGTACTTTGGTAATAAGCATGAGTTTGGCAACTTCCACCGGAATGGGTGCCCCCACGCCCACGCTGTGGCTTTGTAAGATCTTATGTTGTAAAATGCGGGTATCCTCTTCCGAAACGGGTTTATTGGCCAGCACGCCAAAACCGGTATTAATACCATACACGGTTCTGTTGGTCTTCACAATTTCCTGTACGTGTTGCTGGCTTTTTTGAATATTGGCAATGGCTGTTTTATTCAGCACGCCGTTGGTTTTACCACCCGCGATCGCCAATGCACTGCCAATTGTTAACTGATCGATACCGTAAAAAAACTCCTGTTGCATAATAATTACTTATGGTGCAAAAAGATTTGCACCCGGTTAAAAACTGATTCGTTTTGCAGACCCTGTTCTATTTCACTAATAGCGGTCAGGATGGTTTTGCTGTGTTTACCTTCCTGCACCAATGCCTCCATCGCCTGTTGCAGCGCATCCCATACCGGCTGCACCTGTTGTTGTAATTTTTTTCCTTTGGTTGTGAAGGCCACTACTTTTTTGCGCCCATCATCGTAGGCAGTTGTGGTTTTAATAAAGCCTTTTTGTTGCAGGCTGCTTACCAACTGGCTTACGGCCGAATGGGAAATACCCAGCTCATCGGAAATATCCCTGATCGACACCGTTTCCTGCCTTGACAAAATATAAAAGACCGGAAACCACGCGGCGTCAAAAGAGAGATCGTGCGAAGCATAGATCTTGTTCACGTCGGCCAGAAATGCTTCACTCAGCCTGCGCAGCCTGCTGCCAAAGACCAGAAATCCCAATGATTCGTAAAAGCTCATAAATTGTATAAGTACTTATACAAATGTACAAATAGTGATAATAATTCAAAATATAAATATTAAGGCACAAGCAACAAGGTTCAAGGTACAAGTCATTAAATTCAGGGTTCCGATAAAATTCAGCAGTCTGAACTTTGAACCTTGTGCCTTGATTCCTGAGCCTTGTACCTTGCTTTTAAGCTCGAACCTGTTTGCAAATAGTATTTAGCAAGCTTTAATGTCTTTTAAATTATCAGAAACAATATCTTTAAAGCGAAATCCAACTTCGTCTGCCAAAGCCTTGCTGCCGTCGCCAAGGCTATGGCAGCCAAAGGGCGAAGGCGGATAGTTCCTGAATAAAAATTAACCTGCAAATATGAAAGCTGCGTTACGTGTTCAATTGTCTGTAATGATGTTCCTGGAGTTTTTTATCTGGGGTTCGTGGTATACAACGATTGGTGTTTATATGACTAATCATAATATGGGCAACCTTACCCACTGGCCATATACCGTAAATCCGATTGCCGCTATTGTTGCCCCCTTCTTTGTGGGCCTTATTGCCGACCGTTTTTTTGCCACTCAAAAAGTATTAGGCACCTTACATATATTAGGCGCGGTATTTATGTTCCTTACGCCTTCCGCTACCGGTAGCCCGGTTTTATTCATCGTTCTGTTGTTGTTGTATAATTTATGTTACATGCCAACCATGAGCCTGGCCAACACCGTTTGTTTTCATAAAATGAGCGATCAGGAGAAAGAGTTTCCGCTGATCCGCGTGTTTGGCACCCTTGGCTGGATCATCGCCGGCCTTATCATCAGTTTTGTACTGAGCCGTTTTGTAGCGGGTAAGGCTGAAGAAACTGCTATGCCCTTGTACATGACCGCCACAGCCAGTCTTTTATTAGGGATCTACAGTTTCTTTCTGCCCAATACGCCTCCACCCGCTGCCGGAAGAAAAGTATCGGCCAGCAGCATTATTGGTGTAGATGCGTTGAAACAACTGCTCAGCCCATCGTTTTTTATCTTCCTGCTTAGCTCATTCCTGATCTGTATTCCGCTGGCTGCTTATTATAATTTCACCCAGATCTTCCTGGAGGGGATACAGTTTAAAAATATTGCGGCAACACAAACCATCGGTCAGGTTTCTGAAACCCTGTTCATGGTGCTGATGCCTTTCTTCTTTTTACGACTGGGTGTTAAATGGATGCTCGCTGCCGGGATGCTGGCCTGGGTAATTCGCTATGCATTGTTTGCATTGGGCGCGCCTGACCAGGTAAGCTGGATGATCCTGAGCGGTATTGCTCTCCACGGTATTTGCTACGACTTTTTCTTTGTAACCGGACAAATATATGTTGACAAGAAAGCCAATCCGCTCATCAGGGCGCAGGCGCAAGGGCTTATTGTGTTTGTGACCTATGGTGTTGGTATGCTGGTAGGGGCACAAACTGCAGGAGCGGTTTATAATAATTACCTGGGTGCTGCCAAGTCGCTTACATTAGGCCAATGGCAAAGCTTCTGGTGGTTGCCTGCTGCTTTTGCGTTAGCGGTGTTAGTGTTCTTTGTATTGACCTTTAAAGAGAAACTTAGTCGCACGATGGATGCGAAACCGTAAGCGTGAATGGTGAATGGTCAATGGTCAATAGGTTATCGATAATACAAGACTGTTACAGGTTGCAAGTTACAGGGAATACAGCCCCCTGGCCCTGGAACCTGGAACCGCATCTGATATAAAACAATACATAACTTAAATAATAATCTTTATAAATAAACGCATATGGCACGTATAGCAATGCTCGGTTCTGGCTTTATTGGCCGGTTTTATGCCGACTCCTTACAGGGGTACAGAAGCCGTGATAAAATTGTAAGTATCTATTCGCGCCGCACCGAAAGCGCCAAAAGATTTGCTGAAGATTACCATGTAGCGCACCATACTACCAATATGGAGGAAGCCATTGCGAATCCCGATGTTGACATTGTATGTATTGCCCTGCCCAATAACCTGCACGAAGAAGCTGTAATGCTTTGCTGTTTGCACCGCAAAGCGGTGATGACCACCAAACCGCTTGGCCGCAATGGCGAAGAGGCAAAGCGTATGTTGCAGGCCGTTGAACAGGCCGGCATCTTCAATGGCTACCTCGAAGATCTGGTTTACACCCCCAAATTCATAAAAGCCCTGGAGAGCGTGAAAGAAGGCGCCCTGGGCCGCATATTATGGGCCAAGTCAAGGGAAACGCACCCTGGCCCCCACAGCGACTGGTTCTGGGATATAGAGCAGGCGGGCGGTGGTTGTATACTTGACCTGGGCTGCCATTGCGTGGAGATCACCCGCAGCTATATTGGAAAAGATATAAGACCGGTGGAGGTGATGTGCTGGGCAGATACCCAGGTAAAACCCATCGATGCCGAAGACCATGCCATAGGAATGGTGAAATACGAGAACGGCGCCATCGGGCAGTTTGAAGTAAGCTGGACCTTCCGCGGCGGGCTCGACCTGCGCGACGAAGTAATGGGTTCCGAAGGCACCATCTGGATCAACAACTTCCTGCGTACCGGTTTCGAGATGTTCACCAGCGGCAAAGGCGCCAATTACGTAGCCGAAAAAGCCGAAAGCAACACCGGTTGGTTATTTCCGGTAGGCGATGAACTGAATGAACTGGGGTACAACCATATGTTCATGGATATGTTCAATGCCATGGAGGCTGATAAAGACCCCAAAGAAACCTTTTACGACGGCTACGTGGTGAACTGCATCCTGGATGCCGCCTACCGTTCGGCCAAAAGCAAATTGTGGGAACCGGTTAAGCTCGACATCTGGCGCGGGAGAACGGGTGTTACAAAAGACAGCCATCTTACCGAGTATGATGCCGATCATTACCTGGTAAAAGAAGAAATGACCCATTATGGCGCAAAAAAAGTAATTCTGAAAAATAAACAAACCGGTAAAATCGTTGAAAGGGTAATGGAATAAACGGGACTAAATAAATTCCCTAGTGGCTAAATAAACTCCCTGTATTTTTTCATGGGAAGCTGCGAATTCCATTATTTTGCGACTTAAATAACTCAACCCCCCAATATGAAGAGGCAATTTGTAGCAATAGTTGTGATTTTTACCATTGGTCTGCTGGCGAACGCCGTTCAGGCAAATGCCCAAAATAAAATAGGTTATATCAGCCTGCAGGAACTGGTAGCCAATATGCCCGAGTACAAAAAAGCGCAGGGTGATATGCAGGAATACCAAAAAGCCCTTGTTCAACAGGGAAATGATTATCAACAGGCATTTATAGATAAGCAAAAAACATATGTAGTTGATTCTTTAAAATTAAGTGCTGCTGTAAAGGAAGTTAAACGGAAAGAACTGAATGACCTGTATGTTAAATGGACCAACTTTGTTAACCAGGAAGCCCAGCAAATGATGAACCAGCACGAACAGGAGCTGTTGGCGCCCATTCAGGACAAAGCGGTGACAACTTCACAGGCTGTGGCTAAAGAAAATGGCTACGCTTACATTCTGCCTAAAGAGCAATTGATCGCTTTCCCTTCAGCAGATGATATTTTACCGCTGGTGTACAAAAAATTGAACATTACACCTGCGAAAGATGCAGCCCCTGCTGCACCTGCTGAAGCACCAAAGAAGAATTAGGAACAACTAAGAACAACATAATACGATAAAAAAAGGAGTCCCGAATTTTCGGAACTCCTTTTTTATTTCCAGTATTTCTTTATTGTTATTTCAAACCCATGTCGCTGATAATGCCCTGGATTTTCTTATCAAGGTCGCCTTTTACCTGGATGGAATCAAACTCGGCAGCGCTTTTAATAGACGTATTTACGCTGAAATAGAATTTGATCTTGGGCTCTGTACCGCTGGGACGGGCAGAGATCTTGCTGCCATCGGCCAGGATAAATTGCAATACGTTCGACACTGGCAGGGTAATGGCCCACTCCTCACCGGTTTGCAGGTTCTTGCCTTTGCGCAATTCATAATCGAGCAGTTGCACCACCGGAGAACCGTTGATAGTTGATGGCGGGTTATTCCGGTAGCCATCCATCATTTCGGCAATTTCCTTTTGGCCGTTCATGCCCTTTTTGGTGATAGAGATCAAATGTTCTTTATAATAACCGTATTGTACATACAGATCGATCAGTTTTTCGAACAGGGTTCTGCCCTTGTCTTTTTCGTAGGCTACCATTTCGCACAACAGGGCTACGGCAGATACTGCGTCCTTATCGCGTAATTGACTACCGATCATTAATCCATAGCTTTCTTCCCCACCCACAATGTAATTTTCACTGGCTTCTTTTTCTTTGATCAGTTCGGCGATCCATTTAAAGCCGGTTAATACATTATAGCATTTTACATTATTATCTGCCGCAATGCGGTCGATCATGTCCGTGGTTACAATGGTCTTGCACACAAAATCGTTCTTTTGGGCAATGCCTTTGGCCTTACGGGCTTCAATGATATAGTTAAAGGCAAGTACGGCGGTTTGGTTGCCATTCATCAACATCCAGTTGCCCTGTTTGTCTTTAATGGCAATACCAACGCGGTCCGCATCGGGATCGGTTCCCAGTAAAATATCGGCATCCAGTTCCTTTGCTTTTTTCAAGCCAATGCTCATGGCCTCGCTTTCCTCAGGATTGGGGTAAACTACCGTAGGGAAATTACCATCGGGTTTAGCCTGTTCTTCTACAATATGCACATTGGTAAAACCAAAGCGCTGCAACACTTCGGGCACCAGCATAATACCGGTACCATGTATGGGCGTATAAACGATCTTCAGGTCGCGCTGACGGGTGATCACCTCTGGGTAAACGCTCAGGCTTTTCACCATGTCGATATACCGGTTGTCCATATCCTTGCCAATGATGGAAATATTGGCTTCGCCCCCACTCCATTTCACCTCATCTACAGATGCAATGGCTTCTACTTCTTTTATGACGTTTTTGTCGTGCGGCGGTACCAGTTGGCCACCATCATTCCAGTATGCTTTGTAACCGTTGTATTCTTTTGGATTATGCGATGCGGTACAAACCACGCCACCCTGGCAACCCAACTGGCGAATAGTAAAGCTTAATTCGGGGGTGGGGCGCAAGGCTTCAAACAAAAATACCTTGATGCCGTTGGCGGCCATTACATTGGCAGTGATCTCTGCAAACTGGCGGCTGTTGTTACGGCTGTCGTGTGCAATAGCAATGCGAATTACGCCACCGGGGTAGGTTTTATTCAAATAGTTGGCAAAGCCCTGGGTGGCCATGCCAACCGTGTATTTGTTAATGCGATTTGTTCCTATACCCATAATACCACGCAAGCCCCCTGTACCAAATTCCAGGTTGCGGTAAAAGGCATCGGCCAGCTCTGTGGGATTCTCTTTTTCAAGCCGGGCAATCTCCTGTTTGGCAGCATCGTCATAATTCCCGTCTTTCCAAACCTGAACGCGCTGCATAATTGCATCATCCATAGTACTCAAATTGAGGTTTTTATTGAAATTTGAAGATATATAATTTATCGATTTGATGCTGTTATCATTCAAAAAGCATACCCCGTGAAACAGCAGGAAAACCAACTATTCCATATAAGCACCTTTAATCGCTTCCCCTTCCACCTCAACGAATATATGTTCCTGCAGCGTGGTGGCTACTGACAAACCCACATAATCCGTGTTAACGGGATAAGCTTTGTGCGTGCGTTCAACCAGTGCCAGGGTCTGGATCTTTTTAGGCAGGTAGGCCAGAAAAGGCTTGATGGCGTATAACATGGTGCGGCCGCTGTTGGCCACATCATCCACTACAATGATCACCTTATCGGTAAAATCTGTTTCCCCGCTCAGTTTTATATCGTGCGGCGCTTTTTTATCGAGGGCGATCTCGATATTCCAGATCTTGATATTGCTATTAATTGAATGTAACAGTTGCTCTATGTTGCGGGCTATTACGCTGCCGTTTTCGCGAATACCGGCGAGAATAATCTCTTTTTCTTCGAGGTTGTTTTCTACGATCTCATAGGCCATCCGTTGCAATTTCCGGGCTACTGCTTCCTTATCAAGGATATAATTACGCGACATGAATTTTTTGGCCAAATCTATTGAAAAGCAGGCAAAGGGCAAAAGGCAGCGGGCATAGATGAATACAATTCGTGAACCGGCAATCGGCAGTCGGCCTCCGCCCCCTGCATCAACAAGTTAACTTATCAACTTTTCAACTAGTTAACTTATCTTAGCCCCATGTCATATATACCACAAATACTATTCATCATCATTTCGGCGGTAGCCATATGGTTTTTTAGTAAAAAGATAATGACTATACGCCGCAACATTCTTTTGGGTAAGGATGCTGACTTTAGCGACCGTACCGGCGACCGGTGGCGCAATGTATTGCTGCTGGCGTTCGGACAAAAAAAGATGTTTCGCAATCCCCTGGTGGCTGGGATGCATTTTTTTATCTATGCCGGCTTCATCATCATTAACATTGAGGTGCTGGAGATCGTTATAGATGGCGTATTCGGTACTCATCGCATTTTTTCCGGAGTTGGTGTCGTATATCCATACCTGATCAATGCGTTTGAATTTCTGGCCTTAACGGTGCTGGTGGGTTGTGTTATATTCCTTTTAAGAAGAAATGTGGTAAAGGTAAAACGCCTCGCCAGTCCCGACCTGAATGGCTGGCCGCGTAGCGATGCCAATTATATTCTCATTACCGAGATAGTGCTGATGTCGCTTTTTCTCACCATGAATTCGGCCGATACGCTGTTACAGCAACGTGGCTATGGGCATTACGGAGAACATGTGACCGGTAATTTTGCATTCTCTTCCCTGCTGCATCCTTTACTGGGCGGCTTAAGTGATGATGCCCTGGTTGGTATTGAAAGAACCTGCTGGTGGTTGCATATTCTGGGCATCTTTGCTTTTTTGAATTACATCCCATTCAGCAAACATCTGCATATATTACTGGCGTTTCCCAATGCGTATTTTACCCGGCTGCAGCCGATGGGTAAAATGAGTAATATGCCGGCTATACAAAACGAAGTGCTGTATGCCATGCAGCCCGAACTGGCGCCGGCCAATGCTACGCCTCCGGACAAATTTGGCGCAAAAGACGTTCCTGACCTGAGCTGGCGCAATGTGCTCGATGCCTATTCCTGTACGGAATGTGGCCGGTGCAGTGCGGCTTGTCCTGCCACTATAACCGGTAAAAAGTTATCGCCCCGTAAGATCATGATGGCTACCCGCGACCGCGCTGAAGATATTGGTAAGAATATAGATCAGAACGGGGAGTTTAAAGATGATGGTAAAACGCTGCTGCACGATTATATTTCGGTTGAAGAATTACGCGCCTGCACTACCTGCAATAGTTGTGTACAGGAATGCCCGGTAAGCATCAGCCCGTTGGAGATTATCCTCGAATTACGTCGTTCGCTTATTATGGAAGAAAGCAATGCCCCGCAGGAATGGAACGCCATGTTCAGTAACGTGGAAAACAACTTTGCCCCCTGGAAGTTTAGTCCGGATGACAGGGATAAATGGATAGCTGAAATGAGTTAAATAAAAAGCCTCCCGATAAATCAGGAGGCTTTCGCTTAACAAACACTATTATTGAGGGACTAAGAAGCGTACTTGTTAGAATAAGGTGATATCATACGATAAACCGGCAACTGAAACACTGGCGTTAGCGTCGCAACCAGTGTTGCCATAATCGAGCGTCCAGGCTGCACCACCGGTTGGTGTTAATTCAATTTTACCGCTTTCAAAGAAAGCGCAGGACATTTTACGAACCAGTGGTTGTGTAATGCTGATGGTATATGTAGCGCCGGCGGCAGTAGTTCCATTGGCAATACCGGTTATTGAATAGGCATCATCCAATATATTCAGGGGTGTAGTGGCGCCGGCAGTCCATTCGCGGAAACGGGTAGAGTTCCAGGTTATAGTTCCGCCGTTGGCTTTTACAATAGAACCTTTTACTTCAATTTTGTAAACCAGGTTGCCCGCTGTGTTCAGACCCAGATTGGTGGTCGTGTGCGTTCCCATTATCTGGTTGTTGTTTACAAAGTAGTTTTCAAAACCAATGGTGATTACCGTATTGGCATCGCGGTATCTGCCCATCCAGGTAGCAATGATCTTACCTCTGCGTTTTCTGCCATCGGGACAACTACAATCTGTGGCGCCGAAATTGATGGTGATCTTGCGGGGTGTGCTCGTAGAATCCACTACTACTGTTGCACAGCCGCCCAAAACATCTTCAATACGGGCAACATTTTGGCCAGTTTCAGTTCTGAAGGTAAAATTAGCGCCAAGTGCGGCTGAAGCATCTACCATATTGGTGGCATCGTTGTAATTGCTTTCAGCCATGGTATTATCCTGTGCAGCAGTGACATCGGTGGCGGCATTTTTTGCCTCTTTTTTACAGGCTATAAAAGTGGTAACTAAGCAACAGGCTACTAAGCCGAGGAAAATGGATCGTCTTTTTTGCATGGGGTATGTTTTAAAGGTCCGGTCTCTGACTTATAACCGGGTGCGAGGTTTAAAACGCATAGAGCTTTTATTTGGTGTGTTTGTTGGTAGGAAAAATATTTATTAAATGTAAGTTATTGATTATGACTAAAAACAAAGGCACCTCGATTATCGGGATGCCTTTAAATATTTGTATTGCTTGTATTGTATTAACTGGTTAACTCGTCAACTTGTTAACTGGTCAACTTCCTTCTCTTTTTGGGTCTTCTTCCTGTTATAAAGAATCTTCCAACTCATTATTACAGCAGTTAAGGCAAACACGCCGCCGATTATCCAGCTAATCATACCCTGTTTCGCGTTTAAACGGTTTACAATGAGTTGTCCGCCGAAAATAAAGATAGCATTGCCCAGAAAGGTGCCGAGGCCAATACCGGCGATATAAGCATTATACACATCGTTACGGGGAACCAGGATCTTTTTTGTATAGAGGGCCGTGCTCCAGCCAAACCAGAAGGGGATTTGGGCCGGGTTAATGGCGCTCATGGCCATGCCCAACCAAAAGCGTGGGATGGTTTTGGAAAGAATGATGTTCTTTTTCACATGTGGACTGGCAGCAGCCATAAAATTCGTTACGGCCAGGGCCACTATTATCAGCACAGTAAACCATTGCAGCCAGCGGAATAAGCGTTCCTGTTTTTGCACCCAGTCCATAGCCACCAGGGAAATACGCACATAAATGATCTCCACCAGCAGGGCGCCGAGGGAGAAATACAGGGCGGGCCGAATGCCATCACTGACCGAGATCTGCATGGCCGCCACGTTCAGCGTTCCCAGCGGTAAAGTACCGAGGAAGCTGATAAACATGCCGGTGAAGAATATTCGTAGATGCAATTCTTATGTTGCTTATTTGATGAATAGCGAATCTTTAATTTTCAAGTTCCAAGGCAGAAGGCAGAGATGGCTCGCGAGAATGTAACATTCCTCATTATTTTCAATTCTCATTCCTTTCATCTCTCAACCCTTTATCAACTCTTTAACACGTTAACGTGTCAACTAGTTAACTCGTCAACTGGTTAACTCATTTCTGCCGTCTGCCCTTACTCTGTCATGGCATCCAACTTCCTTGCAAAAACCCTGGCTTCTCTAAACATAGAGATCCCTTCCCGAAAGCTAAGATAACGATGTCCTTTTTTATGATTGATACGGCTGATGCGAAAAAGTAGAAACCAATGCCTGATGATCTCTTTCCAGGCAAAGAATAAGGAATGACGCGGGTCGTAAATATGTGTCGGTTCCGACCCTGCCCCATTCACTTCAATGATGGAAAAATTCTTGCCCTGCTTCAATGCTTCCCAGCTTTCAAACCTTATATCCAGGCGGCCAAAGTAAAAACCCGGGATCTGTTTACAAATATCATCAATGACCTTTGTAAGGGCTTCATCGGCCAGGTGACTGGCATCGGTAAATTTGGAACCGCGGGCATGGTTGCCAAACGGGGATACGATCATTTTTTCGCCCGCTGGCAATACCTGGTTCAGCCGGTCGCTATGGATCTTTTTCAAACTGTCCAGGTACATCAGGGCTCGTTTATCTTTTTGTAATAATTGCAACATGGAATGCCGGCCATCGCCCGTTACCGATAAAAATTCTTTGTATACAATACCCGTGATGGCGCCGGTTGCCTGGTTGGGATTGCGCACATAAAAAATGCCGGCCTCGCATTTCCAGGGAACAAACTCCTGGATGTGAAAATCGAGATAGGCTGTATGGGAATAGGCTAAAACATCCTGTTCGTTACGTAATACTTTTATGCCCCGGCCCCGGGCACCGATATTGGGTTTGCCAATAAGCGGGTATTGTAAGCCGGCCCGTTGCAGTTCGCGCAACACGATATTGCCATTGGTGGGAATGGAAAAGAAAACGGTTGGCGGATGATGTTGCGGTGGAATAATGGGGATGATGTCTTTTTTGCTTTCGCACAAAAAGCCACCGTTCTTGATGGTGGGGTTACTGGCGGCAAAGAAAAAGAACGACCGCGCACGCAGGCACAACAGCACCCATACCGGGTAAATGCAAAAATATACACTTGCAAAGCTCCAGTATTCCCAGTTAAATAACTTTATAAAAAACGGTCGGTGCAGGATGCGTTGTATGCTGTTCATTCCCGGCTTGCCATTGATTTTTCAACTATTAATTGCTGCGTGAAGGTTTTGTTGTGCTGAAGATCAAGGTAATGCATATGGGTACCTTCATCGGTAAGAACCAGTTGGGTTACGCTTACAGTGAACACCTGTCCGTTGCGATTCATGAGCAGGTCGTTGTGGGCATCCCCGTCGCCTGTAAACTGGTGAAAATGCAGCAGGCCGGCGGGGGCTGGTTCAGCATGCTGCTGCAACCATTTCCTGAACCAGCTATTTCTTTTCGCCACCACTGCTTCATCGTACAAGGTCACCGATGACCAGATGTGCGGTTCCGAATCATTCAGTTCGGTCACATGCTTTTTGGCGCCATCCCACCGGCATTCGAACAGCTGCCCTGTATTCCAGATAACGGCGGTGAAAGGTTCAATTTGTTGCAGGGTCATCAGTTTGAAACCCAATACCGGGTTAATAGAATCCAACAGATCGAGCAATACCAGGCCACGGCTTTTGCGATAAGGCGGCATTGGCTGATGGCGAACAAAACCTCCATTCAAAAAAACGATGGCATTGCCATTTTCATGGGCTGCTATCCAGGTGCCACCGGCATCGCCATCCTTCGGAAATAATAACTTACCCGATGGGAAGGGATACAGGGTTGGTGGAAATGCACTGGAACGCCAATGCTTTTCATCGCGGTTGGATGTTATATAGATCTTATCCGCTGAACGGATAAATGTTACTGTGCACATTGTTTACGGTACTTAATGGTAGAAGATGCTACCCCAAAATCATCTGGTAACTGGATGTTTGTGATCTCTGTAATGCCTACACGTATTAATGCCATATGATGGATCGTGTGCTCGAGATTATAAGCTATTTCGCGGAAATAATTGGTCTCAATGGCAATGGAACCGGTAACGTGTTCGTCGTAACTGGCTTCCAACGTGAGGGTTTTATTGGGTTTGTTCAACCCCCGGTGAATGTCAAGCAACAGGCGACCGGCCAGCTCTTTATCGGTTTCTATGAATGTGTCGCGTTTACGTTTTTCATAATTAACGGTGCCTGATTCATATCCATTCTCCAAACATTGAAACAACTCAATGATATGTCGCACATGCTGGCCAATCGTATTATTGAACAGGGTTGCACACGACTGGCTGTATTGCGGTGGCGACAATTGGCTGAGCGAGTCAGTCAGTTGTACAAAAATCGTGTTTACAGCTTGTTGTAATTGCATTGGTCGGTTTTGTTCCTAAATATAAAATTTTTCCGTTATACTTTCCTGGCAACCACCTTTAAGAATACCGTTAGATTATCGCTCACCGTACTACCTCCGCCAACCTTGAAATCCCGGCGATTTATTTTGAATTCACCGTTAAATAAATAACCATCCTTAACAGGCTCTGCCGTAAAAGGAAACGAAATATCTTTTGTGGTTCCCTTTATGGTTAGCTTACCGGAAACAAATAATGTTCCGTTCTTTTTTGAGCCGGTTACTTTTACAGATACGAACCTGATCTGTGGGTAATTCCTGACATCAAAATAATCATCGCTGCGCAGATGATTATCGCGCATCTCAACGCCGGTATTTATCGTATTCGCATCAATATGTACATCAAAATTGCAGCCATCCGGGTTGTCGGGGTTGAAGTTGATAGTGCCCGCCAGCCCGCTAAAAGAGCCGCCTGTATTGAATCCGAGATTCTTTATTTTGAAGGTTATTTCAGATGCACTGTCAACCGGGGTCAAAGACTGAGAAAAAAGCGGGAACGTAAGGAACAGGCCAAGAATAAATACCATTGTTTTCTTCATATATAAAACCTTTCCATGTAAAGTAATCCTGGTTGTGCAAAGCATATGTTAAATTTTTTAACAAAAAGCGGGGAAAACATTTCTCAACAGCAAATGGGTAATTAGTACAATTTGCAAAGAAGATGTAATTCCATTGTCTACACAAACCTATTCCCTGTTCTCTGAATTATTTGCTTATTGCCCTCTTGCCAATCGACAATTGTGCCCGGTATTTTATAAGCAGCAGCAGGCAACAAACAAAAGTGATTAGTGCATAAGTGAAAAGTACTGCATCTCCATCGAAAACAATGCCCAGTTTGGTAAGATGGAAGAACAGCGCGCCGCTCATCAGTCCCAATCCCAGGGCTGCGCCCCACCCGGTTGTACGGGGGTACAGGATCAAAACTGAGGCAATCAGCTCCAGTACTCCTGTTCCTATTCTGCCCCAGGGTTCCATGCCCAGCTGGGTGAACAGGGCCACTGACTGCGGGTGGCCGGTGAATTTAAAATACAGCGTTTGCAGCATAATTACGGCGGCCAGTAACCGTAGGATCCATATGGCTATAGCGGTAAATTTCATTTGTTGGTTTTATAATTTCCTCTTTGAAGCTATCTAATGAAATTCAATAACTATTTCTTTATGATCTGTTCCCAATTAATGTCGGCTTTATTTTTCAAACCTGCTTCTTCTTTATTCCATTTGGGAAGGGTGTTGTTAAAGTATTTGTTATAGAACAGGTACAATTTGCCATTGGTGACCTTGAAGGTTTTGGGATCTATTTCAACCTTTTTGCCCGTACTGCCCATGGCATAGGCGCACCAGCCACCATACTGTGGTTCATATTGGGCCGGGTTCTTTTTAAATTCCTCTTTATTGGCGGCAGACGAAAAATAATAGGTTGCTCCCTGATAATAGGTGGCGTATTCCTTACTGCCTTCCACGGCGTTGTTTTGTTTGAAATAAGCTACAGGATCGTAGCCCTGAATGGCCAGTTTATTTTCCAGATTAAAATGCTTTGTTCGTAGCGGTGCTTCCTGGGCATAACTGATGCTAACCTGCATCAATAACAGCATAATAGCGATAAGACGGGGCTTCATGATTTAATTTATTGAAGTAAGTAAATAATTACTTCTCAAAGCTAAACCTATGGATACGACGGGTTTGTCGGCTAAGCGACAGTTGCGGGGTTTTGTATTTTTTTAACATCCGGGAAACAGATCTCCTGGCGGTTGTAGGTGATAAGGCCATTGGTTGCCAGTTCATTAAAAAAGGTGGTAACGGTTTGGCGGCTCGATCCTATCAGATTGGCAATGTCTTCGTGAGTAAGATAGTTGGGAATGCAGGCGGTATTGGCGGTTGGATCTGCATGTTTTTGTGCCAGCTGCCAAAGAAAATCGAGGAGACGGCTTTTTACATCTTTGTTCAGCAGGTTCATCAGTCTGTTCTCTACCTGCCTGAATTTGGAACCCACCTGTTTGCTATATTTAAGCGCAAGGGACGGCTTTTTTTGCAGCAGCTTTTGAAAATCATCGATGGAGAAAGCACACAGGCTTACGCCGGTCTTATACGCCTGGGCAAATTCGCCGTTCAGGCTGCCTTTCTCCAGCGTTATTTGCCCAAACAGCTCCCCCTTTTGAATGATCTCTTTGATCACTTCCTTGCCGCTGTCATCGATAAAGCCGATGCGTATATAGCCTTCCTTTACAAAATACAGTTTGTTGTGATGAAATGCCTCAAAGTAAATGTAATCACCCTTGGGAGCCTCAATAAAGTTGGGTACTATATTGAGCTCCTCATACTCTTCATCGGTTAAATGCGCCCATAGATCGTATTTGCGTATTAAAAGCCATTTATCGTCTACTGACATAACTCAAAATTAAGCAATTTAGATGGTTACCAGCAGAAAGGAAGGGCTGAAAGGTGAAAGCCTACAGCTAAATGCAAAAAGCTGAAAGGCTTGTATTCCTTTCAGCTTTCGACTTTGGGCTTTTTGCCCGTATTAAAAGATAAATTATGCTGGTTTTTTACCCAATTCTTTGATAATGCGATAATGTGAAGCAATGGCCTGCTGCATGGTAGGAAACTCATTGTAAGCAATATTGAACTGCGCACAGGTTTGTTTTACGATGAGGTTAATGGCCGGGTAATGTATGTGACTGATACGGGGGAACAGGTGGTGTTCTACCTGGTAGTTCAATCCGCCCACGTACCAGGAAATAAATTTATTACGGGGAGCAAAGTTAGCGGTGGTCCTTACCTGGTGAATGGCCCACTCGTTCTCAATTTTCATGGGTTCCACCTCGTCGGCATGTACGAAATCGGTATGTTCTACCACGTGCGCCAGCTGAAATACTACTGCCAGGGTTAAACCCAGGGTCAGGTTCAGCGCTATAAAGCCGAACAGCCAGGGCATCCAGCCTAATTGCGAGATAGGAATAACCACAAAAAAGGCGGCATACAACAGTTTGCTTACCCAGAAGATCACATGCTCCCTGGTATCCATTTTGGTCATGGGGGTCGTATGTACTTTCTGGTTGAAATATTTGGTAAAGTCCATCACAAAGAACCAGGCCAGTGAAGTAAAAGCATAGAGAACAAACCCATAAAGATGCTGAAACCGGTGCGGTGGCAACCATTTTTGGGTTTCACACTGACGCATCAGGGGGCTCAGGGCGATATCATCATCAACCCCGTCGATGTTGGTGTAAGTATGGTGAACGATATTGTGTTTGAATTTCCAGATGTAGGTGTTTCCGCCCAGCAGGTTCGAGCTGAGGGCCATGGTTTCGTTCACCCAGCCTTTGCTTGAATAACTGCCGTGACAGGCATCGTGCATTACGTTAAATCCAATGCTGGCCAGCACAAAACCCAGTATACAGCAAAGCAAAATGGCCAGAACGACTGACATCGATGAAGAGAAAAACAGCAGGATTGCATAGATGAGGATCGCCGAAGGCGCCAAAACGGCTGTTTTAGAATACAAACCCCAATTACCCGTTTTCTTGATATTATGCGTGGCAAAATATTGATCAACGGATGACTTTAAAGTATTGAAAAAACTCTTGTCTTTATTGTTAAAGGTTACTTTAGGCATAATTATGCGAAAATTGTTTTAGTATCAACTTTGACTCTAATAAAATGCTACTACTCAGGAGCGCTTTATTGCCGGTGGGGTAGATACGTCTGATTTCTTTTAGCGTCGCAAAGGTAAAGAAAGAAATGTTAATGAACCCCCATTTAATACAATGATCTCAAATTGATAATTGTCATCTCACAACCTGAGAAATGTCATACAAACGTAAGTGAGCGACGGGCTAAAAAACAGGAATAACTGACAGGTAAAGCTGCACTTTTTGTGCCGGAGTAATCGTTTGGCGGACGTAAAAAAATCATGTGAAATCGGTTTTAAACAGCATAGAATTAAAGTCTTTCCTGTTGAGCAAACTCTATGCCATGACGGATATTGGATATTAACACAAATTGAACCCTTCTTAAACGAAATTTTCGTTCAAGAATTGTTCTCCCTGAATGAGTTATAAAACCAGCTGTTGGTGCAGGCGTACCAGCGCCTCCTGCGGGTTTTTGCAAAAACCCGGATGCACGCGCGATGTTTGTAAAATGGTGCTGCGCTGTGCTGTTAACCAGCGGAACCGCGAAGGCATATCCAGCTGGGCAATGGGTCCGCCGTCTTTGGCGCCCTGGCAAATTTTTTCAAATGCCTGCAGGTAAGACAGGATTTCAGGAATATCTGCTTTTTCGTCCAGTGCTTTTACTTTGGTTTCATTCACGGTATGCATGGCCTGCAAAAACTTTTGCTCTTTGCTGAACAAAATAATGCCCACATTGCAGAATTCTTCCCGCTCTACCCTGGGCACCATACGAATAACTGCGTACTCAAATAAGTATTTTTCCTGCATGTTGGGCTTCTTTAACAAAAATGTGTGACGAGGCAATTCGGGTTATTAAAAAATCGGCGTACACCTGGCGGCGTTCTGCAACGGATGCTTCCTGGAGGTCGGTTGCCAGCCATTCATCAGGCACCAGGTCAACAATAGTGCGAATGCGTTCGGGCGTAAGTATCGCCCTGAATTCGGCATCCACTTCGGTGAGTTGCGAAGCCTGTGGCAACAAAACATGGTCTTTTACCTGCACAAAAGGCTTTTGCGCCTGTTCTTTCCAGTTTTGCCAGCTATGGTGGAAATATAAAGTAGCGCCATGGTCAATAAGCCAAAGTTCTTTATGCCAGATGAGCATATTGGTATTGCGGGGCGTACGGTCAACATTCATGAGCAAACAATCAAGCCATACGATCCGGGAAGCCAGCAGGGCGTCGATCTTTACAACAGCCGGGTCGTAGGTGATGGCGCCCGATAAATAATGCAGCGCCAGGTTTAACCCCACGCTTGCTTTTAACAGATCCTGGATCTCCTCATCGGGCTCGGTACGGCCAAAGGCGGTATCCAGGTTGGCCAGCACCAGTTCGGGCACCTTTAATCCAAGCGCACGGGCTACTTCTCCGCCTATCAGTTCGGCGATCAGGGCTTTTATACCCTGCCCGGCGCCTCTGAATTTGAGCACGTACATAAAACCATCATCAGCTTCTGCAATGGCAGGCAGCGAACCGCCTTCGCGCAGGGGCGTAACGTAGCGGGTAACGTTCACTGTTCTTATTTCGGGATGTTGTGACATAAAAAATGGGGCTAAAAGTAGGGCAAATTCTGTAAAAAAAAGCGTTCCGCTGGTTTAACCGGCGGAACGCTTTTTTTTATATATAATCCAGGTTATTTTTTGTAGGTACCGGTGCTTTCGAAATAATCACCATTGCTACCTGCGTCTTTATAGTATAAAGTCATATCATTATCAGTGAGTGATTTGATGGTAAGGGTATCACTCTCTGTATTTCCTTTGTAAGTAAGGAATAAATTAACTCCATCAATTTTATACACGCCAGTGTCGTTATAAACCCGGGCTTTTTCATAAAAAGTGCCATTGTTCAGGAATTCAATACTTGTACTTCCGGCGGGATAGTTAAGTGTATCTTTGTTATCAACTCCGTACTCGTGATTATTTTCAATCATGGTTATCTTATTCCATTTGCCTATTAATTTCTCTGCATTTGATTTATCGTCATCTTTTTTACATGAGTACACTAATGCTGATAAGGCCAGTACGGATAAAACAGTTTTTTTCATTGTTGATCGGTTTGTTTTCGATTTATAGATTTTGGATATAAACAAGAGTTATGCATATCTGCCCGTAAGGCGATATTGCAAAGTGATGCTATTAAACACCGTATTTTTAATTGGTAATTCTTCTAAATTTTCGGTTGGAACCGCTGAGAGAATAATCGTTGGTAACAGGAAATGATGTAAGAAAAGATAGCTGCGGACGTTTTCATGGATATTGGTATATGGTTCGGGCGCTAAAGTATAACATTCCCCGGGTACTTGCAAGCGTTGTTAAAAATTGTAAATTATCCGGTACTACTCACCGTTATTTTACCCAATTACCCTTTGATATAATATAAAAAAGAGCCCCCTCCTTGCCTTCCCCCATTGGGGAAAAGGTTGGTGGGGGCCTTTGAATATTTTACGTACAGCTATTATTTCTCGCTTAACGCAATACTTACAGATACGCGGGTATCGTCCATGAACAGGTTCAGTGCAGTAGGTTTAGCGCCGGCAGGTATTTCATAGGTCCAGCTTTCTTCTGTGCCGGTAGCTTCAGGTTGCGCCCGCACATAATCGGTACCTGTTTTGCAGACAACGTTGGTGCCATTGTCTAATGTCAGACGGCTATCAGCATATGAAACTGAAAAGCTGGAGCCCTCCTTAATAGTTTGTTTATTGGTAGCCTGGAGTTTTACCACCAGTTCAATGCCATTGTCTTTACCATCGGGGTCGGTCATGGCCATTGCGGTAGCGCCGGTGATCTTTAGCAGGGCTTCTTTCTTTTTGCCTAAAATGGCTGAATCGGGTGTGAATACCACTTTGTATTCTTTGGGCTGGTTGGCAGCCGGTTTGTTTTCTTCAGCAGGGGTTGAAGATGGTGTCGAAGTTGCAGCGTTTTCGCTGGTAGCTTCTTTCTTGTCACCGCCTTTACAAGCTGATAAAACGAGAACAGAAGCAATAGTACCGAGGAGAATCACTCTTTTCATAATTAAATTAAAGGTTTAAGTAAGTCAATTTTAAAAGCATGCAAATAAAATACATTTGAAAGGAAAGCCATATTATCTGTACAATAAATACCTACTTACCTTAGTTTTTGTGCTGATTATATCGCTTTCCATCCTAATCGGGTTATATGTGTCGGATTCGGTTAATTTATTACAGGGAAGTTTAGTTTTCTTGATAATTTATAGTTTCAATGAATCCAGAAAGACTTTAATACAAATGATAGGTAAGAAACATTATAGTTATTTACCGGTTGTTGGCATTGCCTTTGGCTCTATGGTCCGTGGGCAAATGAAATGGTTAAGTATGTTGGGGATGGATCTGCCTCCTAAGATTGCTCTATTACAATAATCGTATCCAGTCCGGTAATTGAAATTCCTTCAGTGGAGATAGCTACTCCATTTCTCATTTTAGTGTATTTGACCGGAGTGTTGGTGCCTAAAAGTTTTACCTGTTTTATTTTCATTTTTGCATCGGGCAGTATAATTACATTAGCATCGGGTGACTTGAACAAATGCAGATAAATAAGCTTGCCCTTTTGGGTGGTTACGCCCCAGTCTTGCGGCTTAAGTGGTCCGCCGCGGGTGCCATAAATACTTTCGCCATATTGTTGCAGCCACTTCCCTGCCCCGGCCAGCGTATCAGTAAACTCTGCCTGTATTAAACCAGTAGGCATGGGCCCTACATTCAGCAGCAGGTTGGCATCGCGGCCAGCTGCGCCAACCAGTAAGCGTACCACCTGTTCCACCGTTTTATATCTACGGTCGGTGATGTTGTAGCCCCAGGCGCCATTGGTGGTTTCGCAGGTTTCCAACGGCAGGGCATCGGAGGGTTTTTGAAAGCTCAGTCCGGATGTGTTCTCGCCAGGAAGGTCGCGTTCAAACATTTGAAAATCTTCCCCGGTAAACGGCGTCATATGATGGTTGTTACCGATCATACATTGCGGTTGTAATTTATGAATGAGCTCATAGATCTCGTTATACTTCCAGTCGATGCGTGAAGAGCGATCGCTCTGGCCTTCGGGATTGGTTTGGTCCCAATGACCATCGAACCAGATGCACATGATATCGCCATAATTCGTCAATAGTTCTGTTAGCTGGTTCTTCATGAATTGCAGGTACGAGGCATAATCGCCTTTACCGGTTCTTCCCGTGCCTTGTCCCGTACGACCGGTTTCCCAGGGATAATCGGAACGGGTCCAGTCAAGAAGCGAATAATACAATCCAAGCTTTATGCCTTGTTTGCGGCATTCCTCCGATAACATTTTCAGCACGTCTTTGCCATAGGGCGTATTGGTTATTTTCCAGTCGGAATATTTGGTGTCCCAGTTGGAGAAGCCATCATGGTGACGGGTAATGAAAACAATGTATTTCATCCCGGCGTTTTTGGCGGTAGTTACCCATTGCGCAGCATTGAAATCAACGGGGTTGAACGCCCGTAACAGACGGGTATAATCAACAACTTTTATGTTCCGGTTATTCATCACCCATTCGCCATCAGCCAGCATACTCGATAAACCCCAGTGAATGAACATGCCGAATTTATCGATCTGGTACTGCTGCCGCGCCTGCAGGTTTTGCGGTGTAGGCGTATAAGTACTATTATTGTTGGTGGAAGATTGGGAAAATACGCCGGTTGTAATAAGCAGGAAGCTGGTAATTGTTGCAGTAAGCTGTTTCATGCCATGAAAATACCATTTCCCGGGGAATTTATTGCGCTTACATAACAATCATTTGGGCCAATCGTTTGCCTTGCACCCACTTCCCTTGGGTATAGTGGGTGATATGAACGAAATTGATATACTTTTGGTTCTTTAGGGGAATAATCATAACATGGAAATAGGTATAAGCACATTTGTTGAATTAACGCCCGATACTGCTACGGGGAAAAGTATTTCGCAACATCAGCGGATGAAGGACCTGATGGAAGAAGTTGAATTAATGGAACAGGTAGGACTGGATGTTTTTGCGGTTGGTGAACATCACCGGCCCGATTTCATTGCCTCCTCTCCTGCTGTTATCCTGGCTGCGGCGGCTGCCAAAACAAAGAAAATAAAATTGAGCAGTGCCGTAACCGTATTGAGCTCTGATGATCCTGTTCGGGTGTTCCAGGACTTTGCTACCGTTGACCTGTTGAGCGATGGCCGGGCCGAGATCATGGCGGGACGCGGTTCTTTCATTGAATCGTTCCCCCTGTTTGGCTACAACCTGAACGATTATGACGACCTGTTTGCTGAAAAGCTCGATCTGCTGGTTGAATTGAATAAAAGCGAAAAAATAAGCTGGAAGGGTAAGTTCCGTCCTGCTATCAATGACCTGGGCATTTATCCCCGGCCATATCAACCCGAGTTACCTATTTGGGTAGCCGTGGGTGGAACACCCCAATCGGTCATGCGGGCTGCTTCGTATGGGCTGCCTTTGGCTATGGCCATCATTGGCGGCAGTCCCGATAACTTTGCAGGACTGGCGCAATTGTACCGGAACACCTACAAAAAGGCCGGTCATGATGAGCAAAAGCTGCAACTGGCGGTACATTCTCATGGGTATATTGCCGAAACTTCCCAACAGGCGGCGGATGAATTTTATCCTTCTTACAATTATGTAATGACACAACTTGGGAAAGAACGTGGCTGGCAGTCCATGACCCGGGAGGCATTTGACCACATGCGGAGCAAACGCGGGGCATTGCTGGTGGGCAGTCCGCAGGAGGTTACTGAAAAGATCCTTTATGAACAGGAATTACTTGGGTTAACGCGGTTCTTACTGCATGTGAGCGTAGGAACCATGCCGCATGATAAAGTGATGAAAGCGATTGAACTGTTGGGTACAAAGGTTGCTCCAGAAGTGAGGAAGTATACTAAGAAAAGTTGATAAATTGCCAGGGTTGACAAGTTAATAAGGAGGTGGGTCTTTTGTGGGCCCACCTTTTGTTTTATTAAAGCTTATTATATCTTTGACCTAATATGAAACTACTCTCTTGCATCTGTATGACGGCTATCCTGTACACCCAGGCTTGTGCTAATAATCCTACTACTGCTACAGAGCAACGCGTGCCTGTGAAAAATACCGTTGTGGCGGCGCCTGCTGCCCGGCCTGATTCTTTTGCAATCGGAAAAGTGATCGATACGATAACCTGTGCTGCAGATGCGGGTCAATCATATGCGGCTTATATTCCTTCAACCGGGAATAAAAAAGCCCTGCCAGTGATCTATTTTTTTGACCCGCATGCCAGTGGTTCGCTGCCGCTTAATAAGTACAAGGCGCTGGCTGATAAGTATGGTTTTTTATTAATAGGCAGTAATAATTCAAAGAACGGGAACGACTGGCAGCTCACGGAAGCCATTTGGCAAATATTGTCTGATGATACCAGGAAGCGATTCAATATAAATCAACAACGGATATATACAGCCGGATTTTCAGGCGGTGCAAAAGTAGCCGGCTTTGCGGCATTGAACCATTCGGAAATAAAAGGCGTCATTGCCAATGGAGCCGGTCTGCCTGATGGGGCAACTGCCGGTAATTATGCATTCAGCTTTACCGCCATTACCGGAGAAGGCGATATGAATATGACCGATCTGGTGGCCATCTCAAAAGAATTCGATAAAACAAACACACGTCATCGCCTTATGCTTTTCAATGGCAAACATGAATGGGCGCCGGAGAAAACAATGGATGTGGCTTTTGCGGGTTTTCAGTTCGACGCCATGAGGAATAAGCTGTTGCCCGTTAATGAAGCATTTATCAAATCTTTTGTGGCGAACAGTAAGAAAACGGTTGAAACCTATACCAAAGAAAACAACCTGTTGAAAGCTGTGGCGGAATGTGTGCTGGCCGGTAACCTGGTAAGTGGCTTGAGTTCCGATGCCAACTGGTTTTCGGGTAAAGCAACGGCTTTATCCAACCAGGAAGCTTATAAAAAACAGGAACAGGAGCGACAACAATTGCTGGTGACGGAACAGAATATAAAAGCTAAGTACGCACAACAGTTTAACCAGGGTGATATGGAGTACTGGAAAAAGGAAATAGCCGATCTGCAAACAAAAGCAAAGGCTGCCACTGCCGAAGGCGCCATGTATCAACGGTTACTGGCGTATTTGTCGCTGGCCTTTTATTCATTCAGTAACCAGTTGGTGGGCAATCACCGCGATGTGGGCGCTGAATATTATGTTAACCTGTATAAAATGGCTGATCCTACCAATAGCGAAGCCTGGTATTTTTCTGCTATTCTTCATGCCCGTTTAAATGATCTGCCTGGGGTGGAAGCCGATTTGCTGAAAGCGGTTGAATGCGGGTTTAATGATAAGGCGAGGATGCGCAGTCAGAATGATTTTGTGGAAAGAGGGATAGATTTTGGTAAGATAGAGCGTGGGATGAAGTGAGTTTAGTTGATCAGTTGATCAGTTGACCAGTTGACGAGTTGACAAGTTAACAAGTTTACAAGTTTACAAGTTTACAAGTTGACGGGTTGATGGGGTTGACAGAATTGATAATGGGACCCGGGATTAGAAAGGGCTATCGAGTCAGCATTTGCTCTGCCGCGACGGGGCCTTTGCCTTTTGCCCTCTGCCTCGTTTCTTACCTTTCAACTGGAAGATGTTTTCCCCAAAGCCTTGTTAATTAATTCAATTGCTTGTAAAGAATTCAACTCATTCTCCCAATGAACTGTTTTGCCTTCGGCTTGTAAATAAGTAGTAAAGAACAGCTTGATGCTGTCGATTAATGCGGAGGGTAATTCTTCTATACTCATAATGCGATCGTAAGCGGAACTTTGTTCCAGGATGCCGATAAAACGATCGTTACGGAATGACATCTTTGCATGGGTTTGTATAGCGGATAAACAACCGACGATTCGTATATCTACCACACAACCGGGAAACGTTTGATATTCTGATAGCACCAACACATCGAATGGATCGCCATCCTCTCCCTTTGTACCGGGAATGAAACCAAAGTCAAATGGGAATACCAGTCCGGGCGCGAGCACTTTCTTTAGCCTGAATAATTTTATTTCTTTATCGTAGGTATATTTTTGCCGGCTCCCTTTGGGAGTTTCTATTATGATGTCCATAGTATCAGGTTTATTATAAAGTACAGTTTTATTATAAAGTAAAGGGCAAGGGAAGAATCGGCAATCGTGATTCGGCAATCGGCAATGGATTTCCGAAATTTCAGCCTCACTTTTGCTCTTTAACCTGTTAACTTGTTAACTCGTCAACAGATCAATCAACTGGTTAACTGGTCAACC
>NZ_JBJMLX010000550.1:0-15870 GCF_045805085.1 Niastella sp. | reverse complement strand
CCCAACATAGGAGATGGTCAGGATAGAATTCCTGGCTGCCGTAATGGAGAAATTACCACTGGCGTCTGTTACGCTGTTATTTTTTACCGTGGCGCCCAATACCGTAACACCGGCCAGCGGTGCGCCGGTTGTTTTTGATTTAACAACACCATGAAGGGTTTTGGTTTGTGCCACTACAAATGAGGGCGATATTCCCAAAAGGACAAATGCAATACATGTGACGATCCTGATCATTGTATATAGTTATAGGTTAGCAGTTATATTACCTGGCAGGCAATACAAAGCACACTTCCATTCAGGAAGTCATTCAACATGCATTCATTCAAGGGAAATAAATCGGCAAAAACACCGGCATGGGCTGCGAACAGCACCATCCGGACCACCGGAGTGAATTATAGACAGCTCAAAGATATACTCTGTAAAAGTATTGTCAAAATTAATCTACACTTTTGGTGGACTATACAGATAAAATGGTATTATTGCAGGGAAGCAATTTTACTTACCGTATGACGTGTGCTGAATTTGAACAACTAAATAAGCAGGAACAAATAAAGGTAATTAGCCACTATGGTGATTTTGTGGCTGATAAGGTAGAGGCAGGTAACCGTTATTATTTATATGCGATCAACAGCTTTTATGTGGAATTATTGCATGAACTGTCGAACCCTAACACCAATGGACTTGTGGTGAACAGGATCCTGGCTGTTGCGGAGGCATTTGAGGTCAGTTGTGAGTAGTGAGTGGACGCCCGCTCACTACTCACAACTGACCACTCACAAGATTACTTTATAAACACGATCGCGCCTGGGTTAACGGCTGGTGACGTTGAAAACGAAAACTTCTTTTTACCGGTTTTATCAAAGCAAAACACTTCACCTGAAGTTGTATAATCTTTTGCATCGGTAACATACACATCTCCATTCTGAGGATCTACATTTAAACCATATGGCATAGTTATACTGGTGCCATCAGTAACAAAGTTGGCAGCATCCTGTTTAAAATCGGTAGTGCTTAATTTGCGTACATATTTTGAACCTGAATAACCACCGGTTGCATACAAAGCGCCATTATAGTATTGAATGCGACCGGTAATGGTATCGGCTATTTTTACCATTGAATTGGTGCTTGTACTGATCTTGGCCAGTTTGGGCATAATGCTGCTAAAATAATCACCTGAACAAATAACATAAATATTGCCCGACTCGTCTGCTGTCATAAAGCTTGGACTTAAGCCGGTTTTTATTTTTTGCAATTCGGTCATCGAAGTTAAGTTGATAACAGAAATGGTTGAATCCTTAACCGTTGCCAGGCCACCGGAGTTGGCCACATACAATTTATCGCCCAGCACTACCATTTGCTCAGGATTGGCGCCTACAGTAATCTTTTTTTCAATAGTCTGTGAAGCCGTATCAATTACTGCAACCGTACCATCATAAGCGGATACGAGCACTTTATTTTTATAGGCAACTACATACCTGGGCTGGCTTTTAGCCCCGCCTGGCGTTAAAAAATCGATGTTTTTGATCTTTTGACCGGTTAGCTTATCGGCAATCGTCAATACGCTCGATGCATGTACTACGATATACAATTTACCACCATAGATCAACAGGTCGTTACCGGTATCACCGAGACCTGTGCCATTGTTTGCTTTGGAAAAAAAGTCTGTACTAACGGCACCTGTACTTTCATTGTAATATGTAAGCATGCTATTATTAAACCCATAATCTCCTTCACTTAATACATACACACCGGTGGTAACTTTTGGCGCCGACGAATCGTCTTTATCTTTTTTACACGATGCCAACCCAGCTACAAAAAGGGTGAATAATAAAATGATCCTGTTGTGTTTCATGTTGATGAATTATAAATTATTAAAAAGCAAACTTATTTTCCATGATCTGCCGGGCATAGGAAAGTACCGCACCACGTCATATTTTTGATCGGTAAGGTTATTGAGCTCTCCCTTTATTTGCAGGTTGTATTGTTTGATATTTAATTGCCGGGCAACAAATACATCATGTACACCCCAGCCATCAACCTGGTTATAGGGATTGTTTTCACCCAAAACATAACGGGCGCCTGAAAAAAGCAGGCTATAACCACCCGTCCAGCGCCGGTAATTTACACTGATCAATGCGGAACCTGAATGATCAGGTGTATACGGTATCCTGTTCTTATAGGTCACACCGGAAGGATCAGTGATATCCAATGCATGCTGAAAAGTATAGGCCATGCGGATGAACCAGCTTACGGGTTCGCTGGTAGCGCCATCTGCTTCAGCCGTTACATCAAGCCCCTTAATACTTACTTCACCCAGGTTCAGCATGGTCCATACAAACAGGTTCTTATTGGGAAGGGCAACTATCTTGTCTTTAATTAAATTGTAATACCCATCTGCACTTATGCTGACATGTTTTAACATCCCTTTGAAGGAAGCTGAATACACCATACCTGCATTGTACTGACGCGCATATTCAGGATTCAGGGAAACATTCCCAACAATACGGTAGTACAGGTCATTGAAAGTGGGCATCCTGAAAACATGCTTATAAAACAAGCGAAACATCAACGGACTGTTAGCCGTTAATTTTCCACTGAATGCGAAGGAAGGCGTTAATTTGTTAATGGTCTTGGCGGCTACCCCGGTTTTCACCTGGTCATTGATAGTAGTAAGCAATGCAGCACCATTCAACTGCCAAAGCGGGCGAACGTAATTGATGGCAAGGCCATTCCAAAAGCTTTTACGGGCGGGATACACAAAATCAGGCATATTGGAATTGAGCTTCGAGTACGCGGCATCTGAAGCCGCTGATACAGTCAGATGCTCCTGTATAAGCTGACTAAGGGCTGCACTGAAATAGTATTCATATTGCGTGTAACGATTATCCAGGCCGCCTGCATTGTTCAAATAATCGGGATCAATGTATTTGGTATAACTCCGGCTGGCTTTTGCCGATACAAGCAAGCCCGTGCTATTATTATTGAAAGATTTCCGGTACCGGCTTTGTATATAATAATCATTATTCCACAAGTGTTGCACCGACCGTTCATTATAAAAGATCACTACCCCCGGCAATCCCCTGCTGCTAGTATACCCCGACAGCTTCACCTGCCAGGTAGCGCTGTCGGCAAACTGTTTAAACAGGTTTACTTCTCCCTGAAATGATCGCAGTTCCGCATTCTCGCGTTTGGTGTTCAGAGAAGAACTGCCATTATCGATGTGATAAGGATAATTTCCTTTTGAGAAAATGCCTTCTGCATTTACGCCAATGGCCATTTGTTTGGGCAATACCCGGTTCATACCTGCCGAGGGTTGCCATAAACCAAAGGAGCCCGCTTTCATCCCTGCCTGCCAATGATTGCGTTGCAGGGCTTCGGTTGAAAAGGACAATGTATTAATAGAGAGCATGGCTGCTGATCCATAAGCCCGTGCGGGCTGTAACATAGTTTGTGCATTCGCCTGTTGCAGATCGATGCTTTGTACAAAGGTCACTGAGTACTTACTTAGATCTATTTGCCCCGCCTGCGCATCAGACACGGGTATACCATCGTAATTGACGCCGGTATTTTGTGCGCCAAGGCTTCTTACCGAAACGGTCTTTAATCCGCCAGCGCCTCCATAATCTTTTACCAGTACACCGGAAAAGAAGCGGGCCGCATCGCCCACGGATGGCGCATTGAGCTGTTGCAGGGTTTGCCGGTTTAATGATTGCGCCGGCGTAATGGCCGTGAAGGTTTGTTTCTTTTTCTGAGAACCCACCGTCACTTTTTCCAGGACCTTTACAGTGTCTTTTTGTTGGGCAAAAAGCACAGCAGGCAACAGCAGCCCGGCCGCAATAAAAGCATATGTAATAAAAGCAGTCTTCAATCAATTGTTTTTGGGCGCAACAGGGAACAAACAGTAAAAACAATAAGTGAGGAGGCGCGAAGGCAGGCCTTTAATTGTTTTTACCAGCTTCTTCCACGAAAGCCGATAAATAAGCTTGCTATGGCAGGTCTTCTGGCTCGTTTCATTTGTTCAACACCTTCCCTCCCGACGTATCGGGAAGTGGTTTGCAGATTGAACAGTTGTGATTGATAGTACCATTCACGAAACTTACAGCTGCGGGACAGCCCCGGAATTACACCGGGTTCCCTTTTAATCCATCCCAACGTAGTCGGGAAAGAACCATAACAGGCGCAAATGTAGGGTAAATTTAGAAAATGTGGCTAGGAAGTTGACAAGTTAACAGGTTGACAAGTTAACAGGTAAGTAGAAGGTTTGGGTGAATAAAGTATGAGGTTGATAGAGTTGATAAAGGTCAACGCTGTCAACCCTATCAACTGGTTACTTACTTTGAAACCCTTACCTCAAACCTGTCCTTCAAACAGGTGTAGGGATCAATCACTTCATACACTGTTTTTGCGGCAGTTGGTTTCACGGTAATTGACCTGGTGGTTTCTTTGCTTTTGTTCCATTTGTAAGTACCGATAAAGGAGGCTTTCAGGGTGGCGGTCGCTCCTTTATTAACAGTAATGACTTCGTTCCTGTTTACATCTTTCATCATTACAAAATGGTCCCTGATCTTTCCGTCGGAGCAGATCCATTTCAACTCCAACCGGTTTTCATTTACCTCGAGCATGGAAGCGCCGCCAAGTTCATTGTAGGAATAGTACATGGCATTGTGCGGATAAGCAGCCTGCCTGGTGCCCATGGCGCCGGCTGAACCTGTAACCACATACACCGTTCCTCTGTTTGCCGAATCTTTTATATACGGACAGGAATTTGCACTGCCGTCATATAAAGCGGAGGAAGCGCTCAGGTTATGTTGGGTGGCATTGAAGGTGGCTTCCATTCCATAATGTCCGTTCATCAATCTTGATCTTTCAAACAAATGACTATGACCGCAAAGGATGAGGTCAACGCCATAGCGCTCAAGGATGCGGATGAAGTTCTCTCTTATCTTCACCAACTCGGTTTCATTGTCGGAGTTGTGCGAACCCATGGTATACGGCGGATGATGCCAGTACGCCACCACCCAACCTCTTTTCGTATTGTGAAATGCATCGAGGTCTTTTTTTATCCATTGCACCTGTGCGCCCAGGGTATCGTATAAGCGGGTTTCATTTTCTTCCTTGCCATATGAATCAATTGACAGGAAATGCACATTGCCAATATCAAAAGAATAATAGGACTGGCTGCCAGAGGCAACACCACCACACTCCCCTTTTGTTGGCATGGAAAAATTCTGGTAATACGGAATATCATGCGTTATCTGCGCCGTTGCTTTATACTGGTCAAAATCATTGTAATCGTGGTTACCGGGGGCGGGAAATAAAGGATATTTCTTCAACAGGTTATCCTTATAGATATTGAAGAATTTTTCCTGGAACTCCGGGTCCTGGCCAGCGTTATAAGCATTATCGCCCAGCAGGATCCAGGCATCCATAGGTTTATCGGCCAGGTATTTTATAACCTGGTCGCGCACCGAACGCTGGTTAACGGAATTATTGCCGCAATCGCCAAAAACGCCGATGCGGTAAGAACCTTCTTCCCCGGGTGGCGGCAGGGTAACAAAATAATTATCGTTTCCTTTTTGCAAGGTATCACCTACGCCACCACCAATGGCATAATAGTATTTTGTGCGGGGCGAAAGACCTGTTATTGTAACCTTGTGTTCAAAGGTGAGCGTTGGGTCTGCAGCCAGCCCTTTCAGGTCTTTTTCATCGGGACTATAGTTCACCACGCTTCTTTGTAACGCATCGGTTCGCCAGCGAATAACAATGCTGGTACTGCTGGCCACCTGTAAATAGGGTCCGCGGATCAATTGGGCCTGCACTTCCACCTTTCTTTGGGCGCTGCTGATAAATGGTAACAGAAGCCCCGCTAATGCCATTCCGCCAATTAATTTCCTTTTTAATGAATTCACTGATTTGATTTATTGATGAACGATCCTTCTGGTTCCGCATCATCCAATGTATGGATAAAGCTTATAATACTGGCCGCTTCGTTTGGGGTAAGGTGTAATGGCCTGGGCGATAAAGTTTGATTGTTGATGGGCAGCTTTAACCCGGCTGCCCCGCCCTGGTTATAAAACTCAATTACAGCTTCCAAAGTTTTAAAAGCGCCATTGTGCATATAGGGCGCCGTAGCCGCCGCATTGCGCACCGTAGGCGTTTTGAATGCCTGTTTGTAATATTCCATAGGGAACAGCGGGTACCGGCCCATATCGGTGTCTGCTACGGGTTGTAACAGATCGTCGGTACGCGTAGTGCCCAACACTTCAAACTCGGTTCGATCGTACAGGGGTGGCGTTAACCCATTGAACAGCGGCGCAAAATGACAGGTGCCGCATTGCGCCTTGCCCATAAACAGGTTGAACCCTTTTATTTCGGTAGCTGTCAGTGCAGGTCCTTTTCCCTGGATATAGTTATCGAACCGGGAACTGCGGGGATTCAAACTGCGCACAAACGCGGCAATACATTCGGCCATCTTATCAATTGGCGAGGCGACGCTTATCAACTTTTTGTAGGTTGTATCCTGTTGCAGATGCTTCACAATCGCCCCGGAGTCGGCATTCATTTCCTGTACATTGAACAGCACCGTCTTCACCTGGCTTTGCAGACTTTCGGCTTTTCCATCCCAAAACTGCCGGTACTGAAATGCGGAATATAGCAACGAAGGCGCGTTTCGCTGTACGTGTGAATGCCCGTCAAACGCAATGCTTTGCGCCAGCCCATCGGTAAAATGTTTTTCGGGCTGGTGACAGGTGGCGCAACTTATTTTGTTATTGCCCGATAACCCCGCATCAAAAAACAACCGGCGGCCCATGGCTATTTGCCATTGAGCGCTGCTATCAGTGCCGGGAAAGGCATTTAAATTAAGAAAGGTTGGATTGAAAAGATCACCGGCTTCATAATTCAACACCCGGGTTGTATTGAGTTGTAATTGCCATTCTTTTATGAAAGCCTGCAACGATCGTTGTAAAGGCAGGGCATAAGCGGTGAGAAAATGAAGGCGGTCGAAACTGTCAAAATCAGGATGCTGGTACAGGTAGTCAATACAGCCAGAAAGATAATTGGTAACCTCCGCTCCTTTTTTGGTGGCATTGCCCACAAAAGGTTGCAGCACCGTTTGCAGGGCGCTGAGCGACATTTCCGACTCGGCCATCCCTGTTTTCAGCAAGGGCGCATCAAAGCCGGTTATGCCGAGGGTGATCACGCGCACCAACTCCAACTGTACGCTTTCGAGCAATTGTTTGTCAGTGGCGGTAAAACCGTATAATAAAGCATTCAGGTCTTTTGCCGAAGAGTTTATCACATCGGCCTGTTGTAATAACTCCCGCTTTTTCATGGCGGGATGTTCTTCATACAACAAACTTTCGATCACCTGTAAGCCGGTTGGCTCCCTGAACTCCATATAGGGTTCTTCTATTTCATATTTAGACGGGCTGTTATAAATAAGCGCGGCGCTTTTAAAAAAATATTCCAGGAAGAAGGCAATCTTTTTATATTGCAGGCGGGCCCTTTTTAATGCAGCGCGGGCTTTCAACAGGGAGGCAGTATCATCATTCAGTGTAACAATCGACTGTTGCAGTTCACCTGTAGCCGATGCAAATGCCACTGCATTGGTTGTAAACCAGGCCAACGCAACAGGCACACCGGTATCGGGCTTTGAATGGGTAAAGCCAACCGCCATTACCAGGCAGAAGAAACAAACGATCAATCCGACGGCTATTTTCATGCGTTCGGTGGTATGAATTGCTACAAATGTCACTAATGTTGGCCCCGGTGGTTTTATTAATAGCGGCAAAGAAACAATTCGTATGTTATGTTTATATTAACCCGTCCTTTAAGGCTTTTAAATAAGGCTTATTGTTCGACTTTTTAATCACAATTTCATGGCACTGGTTAAATTTCGCAAATGCTTTTAACGCATCAGTAAGTTTCCCGAGCATGTCCCTGGTCAGTTTCACCGGCTCAAAGTGCAGGTTGTGCACGATCAATTGGTTTTGTTTTCTATCGGCTTTTGAATCCATGCGGGCGACAAAGGTATCGCCTATTAATACGGGCAATGAAAAATAACCGTATTTCCGTTTGGGAGCAGGCACAAAACACTCTATCTGGTAATCAAATTCAAAGAAGTCTTTTAACCGGTGTCTGAATACATTCAACGCATCGAACGGGGATAAGATAAAGGCATCGCCGGCCAGCGTGATCTTTTTGTTTTTATAAGCCGGCAACATATAGAGCGGTCCTTTCAATCCTTCAACCGCCACGGGCAGGATCTCTTTCTCCGCTGCCATTTTCTCCAGTTCCTTTTTCACCAGGTTATCTTTTACATAATGCGCGCGCCAGGCCATTTCTTTTGCATAAGCAACGCCCATGCTTTGCAAACAGCGTTTGATCACATGCCGGGCAAATTCCTCAGGTGTGGGTATGTCGGTATCGATGTCGGCAGGCACAATGTTCCGGGGCAGGTCATAGCGTTTATGGAAATCTTTTTTCCGCGTTACCATCAGCTGGCCACTCATGTACAATCGTTCGAGCGCCACCTTCGAAGGGCGCCAGTCCCACCAGCCGGAGCTGGCTACCTGGCGATCGTTATCAAAGTCCTTTACGCCCAACGGCCCATCGCGCCCTACCCTGTCCAGCACCTGGTTCATGAGATTGATCTCGGGCTGTTCCAATGGATACCTTTTGGCAAAGCTTGCTTTTATGGGCAGTGAAAACCGGAAGTCGTGCATGGGCATATAGCCTGCGTCACAGGTGAAATATTCAAATACCCTTCCATCATGCTGCAATTCTTCGAGCCAATCCTGTTTATAATCGGGCACCCGCGCATAGATGGCGTGGTGATGCGCCCGCTCCACCACATAGTTGGTATCGAGCTGAACAAAACCCAAATGATCGATAAGCTTGTACACAGCTTCGCGCCCTTTTCCAAACTGCGCGCGTTTGGCCAGTCCGGCCGCATGGAGGATGATTTTTCTTGCCTGTTCTTTGGTAAGGATGATCTGGTTCATACGTGTGTGATAAAGTTAATGAAAAGAGTTGACCAGTTGACGAGTTGACGAGTTAACAAGTTGACAAGTTAACGAGTAGAACAGGACTTGCCCCGATGAAGTTGGGGTTGAATGCAGAAGCGAGGCTGGAATATCGGAAACCCTTTCACGTTTCACGTTTGCCGTTTCACGATTCCTCATTAATTCACAAATGTGAACGAACCCGCCGTTTCACTGCCATTACTTTGTACCTGCAAATCGATCATACAATGAAAGCATTAACTAAAACATTACTAATAATAATGATACTGGCAGGGCCGGTGGCCTTTAGCCAGGAAGCCGGTCCGCGGGTGCTGACCCTGCAACATGCGTTTGAGCTGGCTGAACAAAACAGCGCGCAGTTAAAAATTGCGGCGCAAAATACCGAACTGGCCCATCAGAAAATTGACATCGCCAAACTGGGACATTTGCCCAATATTTCCAGTGCCATTAATTATGGGTATTTAAGCAACTCTCAAATATGGGACCCGTCTTTTGGCAAACATATTACAGCGCACGTTCCGCACAACCTGACCCAATTTTCCGTGCAGGCATCGGAAACCATTTTCAGGGGTGGTGAAATTGCCAACAATATAAAAAAGGCCAGTCTTGAAGAACAGGTGGCCCTGTTAAACCAGGAAAAAAACGGGGAAGACATAAAATTCCTGGTGGCTGCCAAGTATCTGGATATTTATAAACTCATCAACCAACGCCAGGTTTTCGGGAACAATACCAAACTGGCGCAGGAACGGCTGAAGAACATCCTGCACCTGCAAAAGCAGGGGCTGGTTACCAATAATGATGTATTGCGCACCCAACTCATTATCTCAGACCTTGAACTGGCCATCCGTAAAACAGACGATAATATTAATATCCAAACGCAACAACTGAATGTGGTATTGGGGCTTGGGCTGAATGAACAATTGATCCCCGATACCACCCTGTTATCACTTCCTTTTAAAAACGTGACCATTAATCAACTGATGGCGACAAGCTATGCCAATAACAAAGACCTGAAAACGGCGGCCAAAGAAATTGAAATTGCCAAAACCAACCTGAAAGTAATTAAGGCGGACCGGTATCCGGAAGTAAGCCTTTTCACCAGCAATAACTTTCAACGGCCGTATACCAATTCCATTCCGGCCCAGGACATTTATTACAATATCTGGTTGGCGGGCGTAAGTGTTAAATATAATATCTCTTCCATATACCAAAGCCCCAGAAAAGTAAAAGCCGGAAAAATACAGGTAGAACAATCCCTTGCCAGAGAAACCCTTCAAAAGCAAAATGTGGAATTATCGGTAAACGCCGCTTTTATAAAATATAAGGAAGCAAAAGATGAACTGACCACTTATACCGATGATCTGAAGTCGGCTGAAGAAAATTATCGTATCGTGGAGAAAAAATATTTCAACCAGCTGGCCCTGCTCACCGATATCATCGATGCGGCCAATACAAAAATAGAAGCAGAGCTTAAAGTAAGCACCGCGCAGATAAACATTGTATACGCGCATTACCAGTTACAAAAATCAATCGGTTTATTATAACATTTTCAACTCACTTATATGAAACAGAACGCTCACAAAAACAAAAAAATGATCGTGCTCAACGGTTTGTTGATCACGGCGGCCCTGGCTTTTATTGCCTGGGGCACCTCCACCTACCTGCAGCTGAACAGCGACCTGTACACCAACGACGCACAGATCGAAGCCTACATCAACCCTGTTAATACCCGCATCCCCGGTTATATTAAGGAAGTTCGTTTTACCGAGCACCAGCATATAAAAAAAGGCGATACGCTGGTATTGATCGATGACCGGGAATATCAAATTCAACTGGAGCAGGCAGAGGCGGCTTACCTGGCAGCCACTGCGTCAAAAACGGTAACCGCTTCAAGCGTCAATACCGTACAAAGCGGCCTGAGTATTTCCGATGCCAACATCGCTGCCGCACAGGCCCGGTTGTGGAATGCGGAAAAACAATACCACCGGTACGAGAACCTGTTGAGTGAAGGCGCCGCCACCCAACAACAATTTGACCAGGTAAAATCTGAGTACGATGCACTGGCGGCTCAAACCAAAGCATTGATGCAACAGCGCGCTACTACCAACCTTTCCACTGTAGAAACAACCAATAAGATCTCCGTAAACAATGCAGACATCAAACGTACGCATGCTTTGATGGAATATGCCAAACTGAACCTGTCCTATACAGTTATTACCGCGCCTTACGATGGCGTTACCGGCCGCCGCAACATCCAGGAAGGCCAATTGTTACAGGCCGGACAAACCCTGTTATCGTATGTACGGAACGACAGCAGCTGGGTGGTTGCCAATTACAAGGAAACACAAATAGCCCGGCTTTACATTGGGCAAAAAGTAAAACTGCAGGTAGATGGCTTTGGTGGACAGGAACTGGAAGGCATAGTATCTGCGATTGCAGAAGCAACAGGTTCCCGGTTCTCTGCCATCCCTACCGACAACTCAACCGGGAACTTTATAAAAGTGCAACAACGCATCCCGGTTCGGATAGAGTTTGTAAAAAATGAAAACAACGCAGCCCTGCTCAGGCGCTTCAGGGCCGGAATGAACGTAGAAGTTCGGATCGCTCATTAAAAATAGTTGAGTCATGGAAATCAAACCACTTTTTTATGCCTGGGTTCCAACATACCTCCGTTATGCCATCTTAACGCTGCTGACCTTTGTAGCCCTTTGTGTAAATGGCGTATTTAACGGAATAACCATTGACATGTACAGCGATCTGGGGGTGTATGCAGAACCATTTACCATGGCGGGCAACGCCCTGTTCATCGGCATGGGCACCAGTATTATATTTATGATCCGGCTTTTAGGCAGACTGCCCATCAAAACACTGGCGCTCACGGGTTTTATTATGCAGTTGTTGATGAACTGGGTATGCGCCACCACCAGCGATCCTACTATAACAGTAGCTGCTACCTTTGTATTGGGATTCACAAAAATATTTACGGTAGGGCCCATTTATCTGGCCTGGTTAGGGATCTGGAGCAAAAAAATGGAAACTGCCCGGTTATATCCTTTCTTTTATTTTATGGTGCTGGCCGGTTTGTACTTCATTACCTGGTTTACCGCTTACCTTACTAACCTGTATTCGTGGCGGTACGCGTATTATGCAATGTTTATCCTGATAGCTATCAGTATTATCCTGGCAGTTATTTTCATCGAACATCATCCATTAAGAAGGAAGATCCCTTTATACCAGCTGGATATGCCCGGGCTGTTGCTGTTGATTACTTCGCTAATGCTGATCAATTATGTGGCCGTGTACGGAAAGGTAGAAGACTGGTTCAGTTCGGCAGCCATTACCACCGCATGTTTTGGCGCAGTTATCACCCTCCTGTTGTTCATCAGGCGGGAGCTGTTACTCAAACGTCCTTTGTTGAACCTGCAACTGTTCAAAAAAACCAATTTCAGTTTGGGTCTTGTGCTGCTTGTGCTGTTGAGTGTATTTACACCGGCCACTTTTCAGGCCGCTTATTCAGGTAGTGTGCTTCACTTTGAATCAATCCGGAATGCAGAATTAAACCTGTATCTGATCCCTGGTATTATTGCGGGTTGCCTTATGAGCTTTTTCTGGTACCGCCATAAATACAACGGCCAGTTGCTCATCATCATCGGATTTGCAGCCATGGTCGGATATCACATGCTGATGTATGGCAGTTTTGTGACTGATCTGAACATTGCAGATCTCTGGTTGCCTTCCCTGGTTAAAGGGTTTGGACTGGCGCTGCTGTATATTTCCATTGGCCTGTATGCAACGGCCGGCTTTCCTTTTCCTCATGTGCTTAAGACAGTAGGGGTGATCGTACTGGTACGTTCCTTTCTGGCGCCGGGTATTATTTCCGGGCTGTATAGTTATTTTTTATATGCAGAAAGGACCAGGCATTTATCAAAACTGGCCACTCACATCGATGCCAATGAGCCCCAGGTATTGGCACAGGGTAATATTTCCAGGTTCTATCAAAACATTCAACAGCAGGCAAGTTTAACAGCATTAAAGGAAATCTCGGGAACTATCATTATTTTTGGTTTATCGGTTATTACGATACTGATGTTAATACATATTTACAGGAAGATAAACCTAACTGCATTACATGATACCGGTAGAAACTTGTGAGCCTTTTTTTAATTATATGCGAAAGTTTGTAGAACCCGATACCGATACCATGCAGTTAATAGCCGACCATACCAGTGAAGTAACGCTGCCCGAAAAACATCTCCTGCTCCTCGAAGGCAAGCCGTGCGACAAGATCTATTTCATTGTATCAGGGTTGGGCCGCTCGTACTATACCGACTTCTCAGGTAAAACCATCACCTGGAATTTTTATTTCAACACCCCCGAAAGTATCAGTAAAAACCTGTTTGCCACCGATTACCGGGCTTTTCTCCAAAACAATCCTTCTTCAATAGCCATTGAAACGCTTACTGAGGTAAATGCCTTACTGTTCACTAAAACGCAGGTAAATTATTTGATAGAAAAATCACTTATATACGAACGTTGGATGCGGAAACTGAATGAGAGCGCCTTCATGAACATGTACGACCGGGCCTTTACCCTGCTCACTATGGCAGCCGCAGACCGGTATCAAAAGTTAGTAAAAGAAGAGTCGCATTTATTGCAGATGTTCTCCAACTATTATATCGCCTCCTACCTGGGTATTGCCCCCCAAAGCCTGAGCAGGATCAGAAGCCAGCATTAAGCTCTCCTCGCTTATATTTATTCGCAAATGTGAAGGGAATTGCTTCCGGCAGAAGCGAACTTCGGGAAATGAAAAGAGCAGTAGTAATAGAACATGTGAGCCTTGAAATAAAAAACAGTTTTGATCAATTCACCTATCAGCTGGAAAAAGCATTGGGCATTTTAATGCCGGTTGCGCTCCGTTCATTAGGCGCCGCTCCCGCCTCTACGGTTTGCTATTTAAACAGTACCTGCGATAAAAACAACCTGATGATCTATAATATTATGTCACAGGAAGACCTGCCCCAAAAAGTGCGTTATAAAAAAGCAAAGCAATACCAGCTCGGCAATCCTGAAATAATGGACAGAATGATAGACAATCATACCGGGGCCGGACTGTATTTACCCATTCACCTGCTTGTTTATGAAAACGAGCAAAAGAAAGTGATCGTTGAATATGACCTGCTTTCTTCTCTATGCGCCCAGTTCAATAACACATCCCTGCTGACTGACTCCATTGCTCTCGACAACAATCTTATCATGCTTATTCAAAAAGCTGATAATACGTGAAAAAGGCAAAGGGCAGAGGGCAAAGATGAAAGGCGGCAGGCAGTGGGCAAAGGGCAGTAACTGACAACTCACCACTCACTTGCCCTTCCTTTATCAACTTTATCAACCCCGTCAACTCTATCAACCTCCTACTTCACCCCCACGAACTTGTCAACTTGTTAACGTGTTAACTTGTTAACTCGTCAACTGGTTAACTGGTTAACTGGTCAACTGGTTAACCGGTCAACTTCTTACCTCCTACTCCCTAACCTTATACAACCTCGCCCCAAACAAAAAGATGATGAAATAACAAACAATAGGCAGGTAATACGCCGTAGCCACATCATGATTGGCAACCAAACCCATGACATAAGGAAAGAAAGCCCCGCCTACCACCCCCATGCTGATAAAAGAGGAGGCCTGTTGGGTATGCGCGCCCAGGTTCTTTAACCCCAAACTAAAAATGGTGGGGAACATAATACTGAAAAAGAAGTTGATCAGTAGCAGGGCGATAAAGGAAGTCCAGCCCCAGCTTTGCGCTACGATGAGACAACACAGGATGCTGCCAAAAGCAAAGGCCGCTAACAATTTATTGGGCGCGATGAATTTCATCAGCGAGGTACCCACTATCCTACCCGCCGCCATCATGGCCATAAACAGGATCATATAATTACCGGCTTCGGCATCGCTGAAACCCATTTTCTCATGTCCATAATTAATAAAGAAACCCCATGTGCCGGCCTGCGCCGCCACATTGAAGAACTGGGCAATGGCCGCCCAGGCAAAATGACGGTGTTGAAATAATTTTTTACCAGGCGTTGTATCTATATTCACGGCCTTCGCATCTTTCGCATGTGGATCGGTAAGTACCGGCACCTTAACAAATGCAAAGGCCAGGGCCACCAGCGCAATGACGATACCAATGCTACTGTACAAAACTTTTACGGAACTTAGATCACCACTGCCGGTGCTGCCTGCCAGCAAAATATTACTGCCCAACGCGGGACCTATCATGGTGCCTACGGCATTGAATGACTGGGAGAAGTTGATGCGGCGGTCGCTGGCTCGTTGATCGCCCAATGCGGCCACAAACGGATGCGCCACCGTTTCAAGAGTAGCCATTCCACAACCCAAAATAAACAGCGCGATGCGAAAGAAAGAAAACGATACACTATTGGCGGCCGGCACAAACAATAAGGCGCCCAGGGAAAATAACGAAAGCCCCAGCAGCACCCCCATTTTATAACCAAACCTTTTCATGAACAACCCGGCGGGAATGCTCATTACGAAATAAGCGCCAAATACGGAGAACTGGATCAGTCCCGATTGGGCTTTGCTCAGGTTCATTACATTTTGAAAATGTTTGTTCAGCACATCACTAATGGAATGCGCCACGCCCCATAACAGAAAGAGCGACGTGACAAAAACGAAAATAACGATGTATCTTTTTTCGGTAAAAGCGGCTTTATTCACAGTAGTAGTTTTAAGGTTTTATCCAGATGGCCTGCCCGCCGGAAGGAAGCAGTTTTACTTCCAGTACCGTAGCGGCGGTTATTTTTTTCTCCTCTATTTTTACTTTGGT
>NZ_JBJMLX010000549.1:0-10868 GCF_045805085.1 Niastella sp. | reverse complement strand
GCCCTGTTGGGTTCCTACACTACGTTTCAGCATGATGCCATTATAATGGAACTGGGAAAAGTATTCGGTTTACCGGTTGAAGAAATAAAAAGCCTGCAGCGCGCTTCACAGCCTGGCGACAAAATCCAGCGGCTCATTATGCAATATGGCCGGCTGATGAAGAATTTTCCCAACAATATTTCCATTCACCCCTGTGGCATGCTGGTTACCGAGAAACCTATATATGAGTATGCCGCTTTATTTATGCCGCCTAAAGGATTTGCCACCACGCAAATGGATATGTTCGTGGCAGAGAACATCGGCATCAACAAATTTGATGTGTTGAGTCAACGGGGGCTGGGGCATATAAAGGAAAGCCTGCGCCTGATAAAAGCTAACAGGGGAATAGATGTTAATATTCATGACTTCCAGAACTTCAGACATAATACCGCCATCAAAGATCAGATCCGGGGAGCGCAAACCATTGGTTGTTTTTATATAGAATCACCCGCCATGCGGCAGCTGCTGAAAAAGCTCCGGTGCGATGAGTACATCACACTGGTGGCGGCCAGTTCCATTATCAGACCGGGCGTAGCACAGTCGGGTATGATGCGGGAGTATATAACCCGGTTCCATAACCGGGAGAAAATAGTGTACCTGCACCCACTTTTTGAGGAGCATTTAAGTGAGACTTTCGGCGTAATGGTTTTCCAGGAAGATGTGATAAAGATCGCGCATTATTTTGCCGGTTTGTCCTTAGGCGAAGCAGACATTCTGCGCCGGGCTATGAGTGGTAAATACCGATCGAGCAATAAATTCAAACATGTAAAGGATAAGTATCTGTCCAATTGCCGGGAACTGGGACATTCAGACGAGCTGGCGCATGAAGTATGGCGACAGATGGAAAGTTTTGCCGGTTACAGTTTTAATAAAGCACACTCGGCCAGTTTTGCGGTGGAAAGTTATATGAGCCTGTACTTAAAAACTTTCTTCCCTAAAGAATTTATGGTAGCCGTGATCAATAATTTCGGCGGCTTTTATTCAACGGAATTATATTTTATTGAATTGATGAAAGCCGGTGGTATTATACACGCCCCCTGCATAAACAACAGCGAAGTATATACCAGTATCAGGGGCGATGAAGTGTATACCGGTTTTGTGCATATTAAAGCGTTGCAGGAAAACTCCATGCAACAGATCATGGAAGAGCGGAAAACGGGTGGCGCCTTTCTGCATTTGCAGGATTTTATTGAACGCACCCATATCGGGCTTGAACAACTCAACATCCTGGTGAGTGTGGGCGCCTTTCGCTTTACGGGTAAAACAAAAAAACAATTATTGTGGGAAGCCAATTTTCTGCAAAAGAAAAATAAGGCCCATATCCCGGTAAGCGAATCTTTGTTTGTAGAAAAGCCGGTGGAGTTTAGTTTGCCTGTACTAACTGACAATGCGGTTGATGATCTGTACGATCAAAAAGAGATCCTGGGTTTTACCTTATCGAACCCGTTTGCAATGGTTGATGCCGATACCGATAATTACGTTCCCGCCCGGGAAATAGGCAATCATTTGCACCAGGTAATTACGGTGCTGGTTTATTTTATCGCCAGCAAACATGTGCAAACGAAAAATAATGACATCATGTTCTTCGGAACTTTTATTGATAAAGACCTTGACTGGGTGGATACCGTTCACTTTCCTGATACGGCCCGCAATTACCCCTTGCACAGTGGAGGATTTTATAAACTCACCGGCCGCGTAGTGGATGATTTTGGGGTGTTTAGCATTGAAGCCCGCAAAACGATTAAGGTGGGATTTAAAAAACGCAGTTACGATACGCTTAAATAACGACCATGTTATTATCAAAGGACAGACATATTGCGCATTTTGACCTGGATGCTTTTTTTGTATCGGTAGAAACTTTGCGAAATCCGAAGTTTTGCGGCAAGCCATTGCTGGTAGGGGGAGGCAGTGACCGCGGTGTGGTGGCTGCCTGTAGTTATGAAGCCCGCAAATTTGGCATTCACAGCGCCATGCCTATGAAAATTGCCCGCAGGTTATGTCCGGAAGCAATTATTATAAGAAGCGATATTGAGGCCTACAGTAAATATTCCCGCCTGGTGACGGATGTGATAAAAGATACTGTTCCCGTTTTTGAGAAAGCGAGTATCGATGAGTTCTATATCGATCTTACCGGAATGGATAAGTTTTTCGGTTGTTTGCAGTTTACCGGCCAGTTAAAGAAAAAGATCAATAAAGAAAGCGGGTTGCCTGTTTCCTGGGGGCTGGCTTCCAACAAACTCATCAGCAAGGTGGCTACCAACGAGGTAAAACCTAATGGACAGCTGGAAATACCTTTTGGGAACGAAAAGTCGTTTTTGGCGCCGCTTAGCATTATAAAAATCCCGGGCGTAGGTAAGGAAACAGGTTATAAGCTGTTAAAGATGGGTGTTGAAACGGTGAAAGTGTTGAGTGAGATTCCCATGGAGATGATGGAGAACCTGTTGGGAAAATCAGGGATCGATCTGTGGCGCAAGGCAAACGGCATCGATGAAACGCCGGTGGTGCCCTATCATGAACAAAAATCGATCTCTACAGAAAGCACGTTTCAAACAGACACCATCGATACCCATTTCCTGCACAGCCAGCTGGTACGGATGACGGAAGAAATTGCTTTTCAATTACGGCAGCAAAACAAGCTGACCGGCTGCGTGACCGTGAAAGTGCGGTATTCGAATTTTGAAACTTTTACCAAACAGATTACCATTCCTTATACCAATGCCGACCATGTGCTGTTACAAACGGCTAAGGAGCTGTTCAATAAGCTGTACGAACGGCGATTACTCATCAGGTTATTGGGTATCCGGTTTACCCACCTCATTCCGGGGAATTACCAGATCAGTTTATTTGAAGATACCCAGGAAATGATCAAACTGTACCAGGCAATCGACAGCGTAAAAAAGCGATTTGGTGAAAAAACGCTTATCCGGGCCGTTGGAGTGGGCGTATAAACGAAAATTCACGCTTTTGTGCCTGCGTTATAAGTGAAAATACTTATTGGGAAACGGAAAACTATTCATTTTTCATCTTTCTGAAAAAATCTTTTGTCGAACGCTTCACTCCGGTGTATAGTAATAAGGGGAATGTCACATCTTTTTGTGCAGGCAACCCTGATTAAAACCGTATACGATTTGTGTAGCAGAAATTTTGAAAAAAATAGAAGTAACTATGAAAAAAGAACACCCTATCACTATCGCCGTAGTAGATGACAACGCCCTGATTCGTGAAAGTGTAAAATTCCGCCTTAAATCATTGGGTTACAATGTAGTTATGGAGGCAGAAAATGGGCAGGAGTTCCTTGATAAATTACAGGAGAGCCATACACCAGATATATGTGTGCTGGATATTAATATGCCGGTAATGGATGGGTTAGAAACCACCGTTCATTTAAAAAAGGAATGGCCGGCCATGAAGATCATTTTCTTTTCCATGGAAGACAGCAGTATATATATTAATAAAGGGATTCAATTGGGGGCCGATGGATTTGTTGCGAAAGATGCACCCTTTACAGATTTAAATAATATGTTGTTGTCGGTGATAAAACAGGTACAGGTGGCCTAAAACCTGATAAGTTTTTGTAAAAACACGCTCATTCCATTAAACCAAATAACAAAAGCCTCCCGATGCATCGGGAGGCTTGTTTATTTAATCGGTCTCTGACGATCTTTAATATCTGCCATCTTTTTTATCCATAGAACGGCCTACACCATAACCAGCGCCACCACCTAATACGGCACCGGCGGCTGCACCTAATCCCCGGTTCTTTTTAACTATTATAGCACCTGCTGCTGCTCCAACACCGGCGCCGATCACTGTTCCCTTGGCCGCTTTACTCCAGCCTTTTTTCTTTTTAACCGGTTGGGTAGCCGGCGCTGTTTCATTAACTGTATAATGTTTGTGTACTACCACAGTTTGCGTAGGCGGAGTAGCTGTTTTCGTCTGGGTATTCTGTTGTTGATCTTTCCATTCTTTATACTCTTTATACTCCGATTGAGAAATGGAATTTGGCGTTACAGGCACACTGCCTGATTCCAGTTTGTTGTCATTGTTCTTGCACGACGATACCAACATGGCCGCACTTAGTACTACTGCTGTGGTTGTGTAAAATATCCGTTTCATAATCTGCGATTTTAAGGTTATTCAATCACTACCTGTATATACAGAAAAAGTGTGCCATAAACCCGGCAAATGTTAAAAATGATGCCAGGAAGCGCTGTATCCCCTCATTTTCAATAAAATAGCAGTCATTCACATTAACATAAAGAAATTTTAAGGCTTTATGGCAGTATTCTGTTAAAGAATATTGAAGCATTGGGATTTTTACGATCCTTTGCGAACTTTTTGCTAAACATGTTTTGCAGAGTAAACGAGCGAAGATCAATAGATTGATTGATGAGCTTAGTACGTTCCTATTCGTTATGCGCAGGTGCTAACCGTATTTTCACGGTTGTGGTTGAACGATAGTTAATTGTATAGTGTACGTTTCCGGGAACGTTTGCGTAAAAAAATATGTTATAAGAACCTTGTGATCGTTCACTTCTTTTTAACTTTCCTGTAGTTATTAATTACCCATTCCCCGGATTTTTTCTACAATTACCCAGTAAGTTTTTTTATCCGTGCCGATTACCCGATCCCGTTATTGCTAATAGCGATCAGTTGCTTATTGTTTCGCCGGAAACCCTCCTCCTGCGTAATGAGCATATCATCTGCTATATAGCTTTCAACCAGTTTCACCCGAAATGGTGTAGCCAGCTGTACGTAGTTTTTGCGCGAAACTATGCGGGACCCTTATTGCCTTAACGATTTTCTTTTATACTTTAATTAAAGCTTGTTTTATGAAAAAAATGCTATTACTATTATTTTCCTTATTCTCTGTTTATGTGGGTACTTATGCCCAGGACCTGTATGTATCTCCTTCGGGAAGTGCATCCAATTCGGGCACTTCCATTTCAGCGCCAACTACCCTGGCGAATGCGATTGCTACTATTACTGCCGGTAGCACTATTTATATGCGGGGTGGTACTTACAATTTAACTGCCACCGTATTGATTGCGGAATCGAACAGTGGTACTTCTTCTGCACCTAAAAACATATTTGCTTATGGAAGTGAAGTACCTGTAATCAGTTTTGCCGGGATGGCTGTTGCTTCCTCCAACCGGGGTATTATTCTGGATGGAAGCTACTGGCATTTAAAAGGCTTGATCATCGAAAGCGCCGGTGACAATGGAATGCTGCTTTCCGGTGATAACAACACTATTGAAAGCTGTATCTTCAGAAAGAACGCCGATACCGGTTTACAGCTAAGCCGGTATAATACCAGTTATACCACTATTGCGCAATGGCCCAGTAATAACCTGATCCTGAATTGTGAATCGTACGACAACAAGGACCCGGATAATGAAGACGCCGATGGTTTTGCCGCCAAACTTACCTGCGGCGCAGGAAACGTTTTCCGGAATTGTGTTTCCCATAATAATATCGATGATGGCTGGGACCTTTACACAAAACCCGATACCGGACCTATTGGGGCCATCACGCTGGAAGGTTGTATTTCCCATGACAATGGTATTCTCACCGATGGTACTACATCGGGCAATGGCGACAAAAACGGCTTTAAGCTGGGTGGCGAAGATATTTCGGTGAACCATATTGTAAGGAGATGCGTGGCCTATAACAACGGTCAGCATGGGTTTACTTACAACAGGAACCTCGGTACTATTGAGGTTACGAATAACACTTCATACAATAACACCCAACGTAATTTCAATTTCGATGGTGGTACCAGTGTATTTAAAAACAACCTGTCGTTCCAGAGCGGTTCAAACGATCGCATTATCGGCACTGCAACAGCGCCCAATTCCTTTCAGGGAGCTGCAGGTGGTTTTACAGTAACAGCAGCCGATTTTGTTACCTTAACGCCTGGCCCTGCTGCCAACCCAACCTCAAATGGGTTTTTGAATTTAGCGGCCGGAAGTGATCTCATTAATGCTGGTGTAACATCTACCGGTATTACGTACAATGGCAGCGCGCCAGACCTGGGTGCTATTGAATCGGGTAATACGTCTACTTCCTATTCCCTTACCACTAATATATCGCCTTCAGCGGGTGGAACAGTTAGCCGCAATCCGAACGCCACCACTTATGCTTCCGGTACGGTTGTTACGCTTACCGCTACTCCCGGCAGTGGCTATACCTTTACTGGATGGAGTGGGGATGTTACCGGTTCTTCCACTTCAGTAACAGTTACCATGAACGCCAATAAAACGGTTACCGCCAACTTTACCAATAGCACCGGCACCACGTATACCTTAACCACTACAGCGAGTCCTTCGGCAGGTGGTAGCATAACACGTAGTCCCAATGCCACTTCCTATGCAGCCGGTACTGTTGTAACCTTAACGGCAGCACCCGCATCCGGTTATGTTTTCAGCAGCTGGAGCGGTGGTGCCAGCGGTACCAGCACTACTACAACAGTTACCATGAATGCCAACACCAGTGTTACGGCCAACTTTACTACCAGCGGTGGCACCGGCACTACTTTGCGCATCGATGATAAATCAGGTACAGGTATCGGTTATTGCAGCGCGAACGGTTCCAGACAAAACACTTACACCGGCGCAGATGGCGGCTATTATATTAACCTGAGTAATTCGAGCGGACAGGGCATTACCTGGGCAGTGAGCGCAGGAGCGGCTGGTACGTATAACCTGGTTTGGCGCTATGCCAATGCGGGTTCACAAAGCGCTACAACGGCCAGGGTGCTGGTAAATGGCGTGCAGGTGAATGCGGCAGTGGCCTTCCCGAAAACAGCTGCCTGGAGCACCTGGACCACTACCGCTCAGATCCCTGTAACCTTAGTTGCCGGTGCGAACAAGATCAGGCTGGAAACAACGGTTGCTGCAGAATTTGCGAATATAGACTGGATAGAAATCACCGGGAACAACCCCACCGAAGCATCCTGCAGTGCTGCCACCGGCGCAAGAATAGAAACGCCCATTACAGGTGTTAATCCGGCTGAGATGAAGCCAATAGTACTGCCTAATCCAACAACCGGTTTATCAACGCTGCGGTTTAACGTTACTGCTTTAGAAAAAGTGATGGTGAACCTGTATGCAACCGATGGCCGGTTAATAAAAACATTGACCAATAAAACCTATTCGCCTGGTAGCTATACAATACCCGTAGATTATACCGGCTTACAAAAGGGAGTTTATTTTATCATCATACATAACGGCCATTCAAAAACTGTTCTTCAAAATACGTTCGTACACTAACTATAAGCCGGTAATAACAAGAGAGTCCGCCGCGGCGGACTCTTCTTTTTGTTTGCAACTATCACCAGGGAGGTAAATAAAAAGAGGATGCATCTTATCAGATGCACCCTCTTATACTGTAAAGGAGGCGATTGTTACTTGTTACGCTACGCTGGCTCCGGCAAATTCCAATTGTTCAGCTGCTGTGAGCGGGAACAGGTACCAGCAAATGCCCAGTAAAAAGCAGGCATATTCTTCATTGCTGTATTTGTTGGCCAACAGTGAAGCAAAGGAAGGAGCTGCAGTCATATCACACACAGCCAATGGCATGGATACCGTATGTTCAAATACCACCAGTTGCGAATTGTTCTGCAACATGTAGTAGTATTTTTTTCCTTCAATTTCTATGAACCCTGTACCGTGAACCTTGTCAATAGCCAGTTTTCCAATTTCAACCCCATATTCATTTTTCAATATGGTTTTGTTGTGCCATAATCCTGTTTTGTCGATAAAAAAAAGCCGGTGGTTTTCTTCGCTACTAATACGTACTGATTGTTGTTCGAGGTTATACTTTATTTCCAGTTTAGTATTGTCGCCTTCCGTCAATTGATATTTTCTAATATAAACAGAAGGCTGGTTAACATACACCCATTTCATAATGCGGCAATTAGCGAGTTAAGAAATTTTTAGGAATCTCCTGCCAAATGTATACTTGTTCACTGTAAGAAAAATTCTGTGTGGATTATTAATTGTGCATTGTGGAAAAAACGAGCAGGTTTTTGATTAATGTCAAATATTTGACTGCGTTTTCCGAAATGGAATATTAACTCTGCATTATCTTTTTGTTAACTGGTGTTTTGTGTTATAAAAATTGTTATAAGTATAATTCTGCTGCCATTATTGATGTGTTACGGAACCTGAACCAGAAATATGTGTGGTAACGGCTGGTGAGCCTTTAAACAAAATGCTGCCACTGCCTGAAATGCTTGCATCCAGGGTTTGGGTGGCAAACAATTGAATATTACCAGAGCCCCTGATGCTGGCGCGGGCATCTTTTACCTGTAAGCCCGATGCATTTATTAATCCGCTGCCGCTAATACGCAGGTTGTTCGTATTGGCATTGCCGCTGCTAACGGTTATTATTCCCGATCCATCTATATCGGCATTGACCTCTGTGGTGGTTACATTGTTAACCTTCAGGTTGCCTGATCCATTTACATGTAAGCCCATATTGGCAGGGGTAATAAGGTCAGATACTTCCAGGTATCCGGAACCATTCACCGTGAAAGACCGTACATCCGGGCCATTTACCAATACGGTAATGCCATCATTAGTGCGAACCCTGGTGATATCATGGCGGAAACGGATCTGCAGCTCATTATTGATAACAACTGTTTCTATTTCTTCCAGGATGTTTTCCTGGGCTTGTAGTTCTACCTTAAAAACGGAATCCTGTTTAAAATAAAGTTCGGCCGGTATCCTGAGGTTCAATCCATCAAAGGTGGCTGTTTGCCGGCTTTCTACTACTACCGGTCCTTTACCGGTGATCTTTTTACACGAGGAAGAAACAATGAATAATAAGACCACGCAGATGGCTAAATGGAAATTTTTCATGGTTGTAATGTTTATAATTGATAAATGATTGCTATACGATTACCATTCTACTTTATAGTTCAATACCGGGATCATACCGTTCTGGTAATTGGTGATCGTGGTTCCTTTCAGCAGGTCATATTTCTGGTTGTAAATATTTTTCCGGTTTATTACATTTTGAATATCGAGCGAAAGCGTACTGGTTAAACGCGTACGGTTCCATTTAAGACTGACACGGCAATCCGGGCGGAAGTAGGCCTGGTTTTGCAAACTGAACGCTTCCTTCTCTTTGTAAATGGTGTAGCCTTCCTGTTGTGAAGCTGCCAGGTCAATAGGCGTTGTACGGTAACCACCGGCATAAATAACCTTGATGTTTATACCTAACACCTTACGTTGCCCTGATAAGGGAAACTCTTTTCCTGCCACGCCGTTGAAAAGATAGTTGCCATTGTAGCGGGTATTTCTTTCTACGCCATCTGCTGCGGTGTATTTCGATTGATAAAAGGAACCATTCACCGTATAATAAAGATTGTTATCGAGGTATTTCTCCAGGGTTAACTCAATGCCATAGTTTCTGCCCTTTCCATTATTGGTAAGCGGATCGGTGATGAATTCATTTTGAATGTTGAGGGTAGAAAAGGTTTTGGCGAGGTCCACCGTCACTGGCACATCAAACAGTTGCTGATAATATACTTCTCCTTTTGCCCGTAACTTATAACCTACTAACCGGCTATAGGAAAGCACAAAGTGATGCGCCCTGGTAAGATCGATGTATTGATTGGTCGCCTGGCCATTGATGTCTTTCGCAAAGTATACACCCAATGGCTGTAGCTGGCTGTGCAACCCATAACCAAAAGCCAGGGAGCTTTTATTGTCGGGGTCCCATTTAACAGAAGCCCTTGGCTCGGCCGAACCTGTATTATTGTACAACAAAGCCAGGTAATGCATGCCTACGTTAAAGGTGAGGTTATTGTAGGGTTTGTATTGCCATTGCACAAAAGCCTGAACGGTTTGGGTATTACCGCTGGTATTGATGTTTTCAAGCAACGGTGCATTTGGATTTTCCTTCGATAGCTTGTAATATTTAAAGAAAATGAAATTTACATAAGCGCCTGCCCGCAGGGCATTGCTGGCATTGATCTTATGATTGAGGGTAGAAGAGACCAGTATTTTTTGGGTGATGTAATTGTCCTTGTAATTGTCTACAATGCTCTTGCTGCTCTGTACATATTTCTCATTGTAAGAGTTGGAAGTATATGAAAATGCCAACGCTGATCTCAGGGTGGTTTGATTGTCGATAGGAATAGTATGCGTGATGCCGGTAGCGCCAGTATTCGCGATAAACTTACCGGCGTACCGGTCATCCTGCATTTCCCATTTAGAACTATCGGTCTCGATCTTTTGGTTGTCGGAGCTCAATCCGCCAAAACCAAACACCGTAAAAATTCCTTTATTTTTTGTGGGGAGATAAATATTATACGAAAGGTCCTGGAAATTGGTGGCGCCCTGCGACAGATCGAGGCCCATCTTGTTTAACAATGACAGGGTAGAGTACCGGTAGTTTACCAGGTAAGAACCCTTATGCGATGCAGACAGTGGGCCTTCGGCTGCAGCATTCAAACCCAGAAAACCTGCCTGCAGCGCATACTCGTTTTTTTCATTATTGCCTTTCCTGAGTTTCAGATCAAATACCCCGCTTAACGCATTGCCATATTCGGCGGCAAAAGCGCCGGTTATAAAATCGCTGTTGGCAAGTGTTTGAGAACTTAAGATAGAAATACCGCCACCACTGCCGCCGGCTTCGCTAAAGTGATTGGGGTTGGGAATATCAACGCCTTCCATCCGCCATAATAAACCGGTGGGCGCATTCCCTCTTATCACGATATCATTACCACCATCATCGGCACTGGCCACGCCGGCAAAACCGGTGACCATCCGTAATGGATCATTTACTGCTGCAGCATATTTTTGTGTTTCTTCAACGGT
>NZ_JBJMLX010000548.1:0-14005 GCF_045805085.1 Niastella sp. | reverse complement strand
TTGGTACGAACAGCAAAGTCAGGGGCTGGGGGAGCGGTTCATTGGGGAATTGGAAGTCCTGTTCCATAAAATAACAGTAAATCCACAGCATTATAAAGTTGCCAGATCAGTCTTCAGGCAAGCAGCTATTAAATCATTTCCATTCGTAGTTTATTTTGAAATTGTCAACAACAGCATTGTTGTGTACTCTGTATTTCATACCAAACGAAGACCCAACAAAAAATTTTAAGATGTAGCGTGGTACATAATATGCATTACTTTGCACCAAAGAACCGATAATGAACCTGCCGTTTTTTTATATTCCGGATATTGTTGCCAGGCAGCAAGAAATAGAACTGGATGAAGATACCTCGAAACATATAGTGAATGTGCTGCGCATGAAGAAAGACGAGCAGCTGCATTTGACCGATGGTAAAGGTTTTTTATTACTCACGTCCATTACTGACGATCATAAAAAGCGATGCAAGGTATCGGTGCTGAACGAACAGTTCATTCCGCAAACAGGCCGTAAAACAAGCATTGCAATTTCCCTGCTTAAAAATGCCAGCCGCTTTGAATGGTTCCTTGAAAAAGCGACCGAATTAGGCATCACTGAAATTATTCCCCTCCTGTGCGACAGAACCGAAAAACAACATTTCCGGTTCGACCGCATGCAAAACATCCTGGTGAGCGCCATGCTGCAATCACAACAGGCATGGCTGCCCGTATTGCATCAGCCGGTTGGGTTTGGACAACTACTGAAACAGGAAGATATTATTAGCACCACACAAAAATTTATCGCACACTGTATACCGGGCGATAAACAATCCCTGGCCGCACTGGTGAACAGCTCACTTCCCAGCCAGCTTGTACTGGTTGGCCCAGAAGGTGATTTTAGTCCGGAAGAAGTGGCCTTTGCCACCGAACATTATTTTATGCCTGTTACGCTGGGTAGTACGCGCCTGCGTACAGAGACGGCCGGGATGGTAGCGGCGGTGTTGTTGAAGGCAGACCCTCTAACCGCCTAAAGGGGGAGAAAGAAAAAGGCATCTGCTGGTTAACAGATGCCTCTGAAAAATATTGATTTACTCAGCTATGGGATTTCTCTGTCTTCTGCCCTCTGCCTTCTGCCTTTTTTAAACAGTGTTCTGCTCTTCTTTTTTAACAATGGGTTCGTTTAATTGAACCTTTTGTTTTTTGGCTCTTTTAAACATCCACATGTTCAGCATTTCCACCCCAAACGAGAAGGCCATCGCAAAATAGATATATCTTTTGTCAATTATTTGACCGTGAAGCGGTTCTAACCCTTCAAAGAAAAGGCTGAAACCAACCATTAATAAAAAGGCCAGCGCCAGCATTTTAAGGGTAGGATGCTTATGGATGAACGTAGCAATCTTATCAGAGAAAAAGAACATGATGATCATGGCAATGATAACGGCCACAATCATGATCTGAACTTTGTTCGCCAAACCAACTGCGGTAATGATGCTGTCGAAAGAGAATACCATATCAATGATAATGATCTGGGAAATCACCGCACCAAAGGATGATTTTTTAGCATTACCGGCATGCATACCTTCATCACCTTCGAGCTTGTGGTGTATTTCCTTTACAGTTTTATATAGCAGGAACAAACCACCAACGAGTATAACTACGTTCCTCAGGTGAAAGGGATAGTGCACGCCACGAAGACTGAAACCAAATATTTCAATTTTATCATTGTGCACAAGCCAGCCGATACCCATTAATAAAGCAATACGAACGGCAATACCGGCAAACATCCAGATACGACGGGCTTTCAATTGTTGATTTTTATCCAATCGGCCCATTAAAATGGATACGAAGATCACGTTGTCGATGCCTAACACGATCTCCAATACAGTCAGGGTGAATAAACTGATAAAGGCATCTACAGTAAAAAATTCTTGCATGGTGGTCGGTAATAATAGGTGAAGCGCAAAAATAAGGTGGCAGGGCCAATAGGCAATATGCAATAGGCAATATGCAAAGGCTGTACCTTGCTTTTACGCATGTACATCATTAGTAGGGGGTGAGTTCTAAATGTTTCAGGTACAGTAAAATAATATATAAAGTTAGACCAGCGGTGGCTGAAGGGCAGTTACAAGTTTCAGGTTACAGGTTGCAGGGATTGTTACGCTGGTTGTTGAAAGAACCTGGAACCTGTAACTTAAACAACATCATTTGTTCCCAGGTTTACCTGGCCGTAAGGCCGTTACAAATGTTTTTTACAATAGTTGGGCCTTCATAGATAAAACCTGTCCATACCTGCACCAGGGCGGCGCCGGCGGCCAGTTTTTCTTTGGCATCTGCAGCCGTAAAAATACCACCCGAAGCTATAACTGGTATTTGTCCATTGGTTTTTTCATGAATGTACCGAACGATTTCGGTAGCACGTTTGCGAACAGGCGCACCACTTAGTCCACCGGCGCCAATGGTTTCCAGTTCCTGGCCGGTAGTTTGTAATTGTTCCCGGCTAATGGTGGTATTGGTAGCAACCAGTCCATCGAGTTTTATTTCCAGGGCCAGGTCAATTACATCATCTATCTGTTGTGAGGTAAGATCGGGGGCTATCTTTAATAAGATTGGCTTGGGTTTGCGGCCGGTTTCTTCACTGCTTTCCTGCTGGTTGATGGTTTGCAAATGCGACAGGATCTTGCGCAGTGAATCTTTTTCCTGCAGTTCCCGCAATCCGGGCGTATTGGGTGAGCTTACATTTACCACAAAGTAATCAACGCAATCGAACAGGGCGCGGAAACAGATCTCATAATCCTTCCAGGCGTCTTCGTTGGGCGTGACTTTATTTTTACCGATGTTGCCACCGATGATGAGTCGTGAATCGTGAATCGTGAATTGTGAATGGACGTCCCAGGTTTGGCCTGGCTGATTTTCGCCCGACATTTCTTTATTGCCGACTCCCGATTTCCGATTGACGGCTTGCATCTCCCGCCAGTCCTTTAAGCGTTGGGCTACTACCTGTACCCCATCGTTATTAAAACCCATTCGGTTGATAAGGGCCTTGTCTTTCGGCAGACGGAAAAGTCGTGGTTTGTCGTTTCCGGCCTGGGGCTTGGGCGTTACGGTACCAATTTCAACAAAACCAAAGCCCAGTGCTTCCAGCTCGGTAAGGTACAGGGCATTCTTATCGAACCCGGCAGCCAGTCCTACCGGATTTTTAAACCGGAGACCGAATAATTCTTTTGATAATGATCCGTTTGCCGGGCTAAACAGGTTGGAAATGGATTTACGAATAGGTCCTACAGAACAGCCCATTTTCATCATGTTCATGGAAAAATGGTGAACTGATTCAGTGGGAAAGCAAAATAACAGGCGGCGAAGTAAGTTATACATAATTCGGTGCGAAGATAATTCAGTTTCAGGTTACAGGTTACAGGTTTCAGGGGCCGGGAAGGCAGAATGATGCATATGTGAATAGTTTGTAATTAATTACAGGCCGATGGACACCATTTTGTTTTCCTGTTGCCAATCCTTAACTTTGATACAGAAGGTTGCATAGACAACTAGTTGGGGAGTTGATCAGTTAACCAGTTGACGAGTTGACCAGGAAGAAGAAGAATAGGAAACATAAAGGAGAAAGTTGATAGGGTTGAAAGAGTTGATAGCGTTGATAAAGGAGACAGGAGATAAGGAAATGGCATCATATTCAGAACTTGCTTTGCCGCGTCGCGGTTTTTGCCTTCTGCCCTCTGCCTTTTGCCAAAAAAGCTCTTAGAAGAACAATAGCCCTGACAATACTTTAAACATTAAACTATAAACTACATATGGAAGCGTATATAGTAGCTGGTTACCGCACAGCGGTAGGAAAAGCCAAACGTGGTGGATTCCGGTTTTACCGGCCCGATGATCTGGCCGTTGATGTGATAAAAGGGCTGATGGCTTCTGTTCCGCAACTGGATCCCAAACGTGTTGATGATGTAATTGTAGGAAATGCTGTGCCTGAAGCTGAACAAGGTTTGCAGGTAGGCAGGATCATTGCCGCCCGGGCATTGGGTTTTAGTGTTCCCGGCATGACGGTGAACCGGTATTGTGCATCGGGTTTAGAAACCATTGCTATTGCCACCGCCAAGATCCGGATGGGAATGGCTGATTGTATTGTTGCCGGTGGTACCGAAAGCATGAGCCTGGTGCCTACCGCAGGTTGGAAAACCGTGCCTGCTTATTCCATTGCCAAAGATGAACCCGATTATTACCTGAGCATGGGTTTAACAGCTGAAGCAGTAGCCAAAGAATATAATGTAAGCCGCGAAGACCAGGACCAGTTCTCCTATCAATCACATCTGAAAGCCATCAATGCAATTGATAAGGGTTATTTCAAAAACGGTATTCTGCCCATAACCGTAGAAGAAGTTTTCCTGGATGAAAAGAATAAAAAGCAAACCCGTAATTATATTGTTGATACAGATGAAGGGCCACGCAAGGATACCAGCATTGAAGTGCTGAATAAACTGAAACCGGTATTTGCAGCCGGCGGATCTGTAACAGCAGGTAACTCCTCACAAACCAGTGATGGCGCCGCCTTTGTTATTGTGATGAGTGAAAAAATGGTGAATGAACTGGGGTTGAAACCCATTGCCCGGCTGATCGCCTGTGCATCTGCCGGCGTGCATCCCCGCGTTATGGGTATTGGTCCTGTTGAGGCTGTGCCTAAAGTATTAAAACAAGCCAATATGAGCCTGGGGCAGATTGACCTGGTTGAATTGAATGAAGCTTTTGCATCACAAGCACTGGCTGTTATAAGAAAACTGGAAATTAATCCTGACATTGTTAACATAAACGGAGGTGCAATAGCGTTAGGGCATCCGCTGGGTTGCACCGGTTGTAAGTTAACGATTCAGATAACACATGACATGAAGCGATTGAACAAGAAATATGGTATTGTTACTGCATGTGTTGGAGGCGGGCAGGGAATAGCAGGGATTATAGAAAATATTAATTAGTAAAAATCGTTATTATATACAAAGCTGCTTCTCATTAAGAGGCAGCTTTTTTTATGTTCGTACTTGTACGAGCAGCAAATGAAAATGTACGGCACTTATCCCCATTTCATCAAGTGGCAAAATTTTTGTTTTAATCACAGCTCAATAAATGGATTGACATCAGGTAGTCAAAAGGCCGACTACCATGAAGCAATCTTCCAAAATCAACCTTATGGATAGAAGAGAATTCTTCTCGCTGAAGAGGAAAGCCAATGCTCCTTCTTCGAAAAACTATGCAGGCTTACGTCAAATTTATTCCGGTTTAACGCCTCAAGCGGGCACCCTGACAGCACAACAGGCGGCTCACTTACTGAAGAGGACCATGTTCGGGGCAACAAAAGCAGACATCGATTATTTTACTGGTAAGACAGTTGTAGCCGCAGTTAATGAATTGTTGAACGTACCTACTTCACTGCCAGCACCCCCTGTAAAGAATTACGACAATACCGACATCGAGGCCGGTGATCCGGACCTTACTGTAGCACAAGGTTCTACCTGGGTTAATACCGTTTCGAAAGGTGTTGTGTCTAATTTTCAACGGGGCAAATCAATGAAATGCTGGTGGCTGGGCCAGATGATAAATCAGGACAGAAGCGTTCGTGAGAAGATGACCTTGTTCTGGGCCAATCACTGGACAGCTGAAATAAACGTAATTGAAAGACCTACTTTCGCTTATAGCTACAGCCAGTTGTTGCGGGGAAGCGCGCTTGGCAATTTCAAGAAAATGGTAAAGGATGTAACGCTTAATATAGCCATGTTGCGTTACCTGAACGGTTACCTGAATTCGAAAAACGCGCCCGATGAAAACTATGCGCGTGAATTGCAGGAGCTGTTTACCCTTGGTAAAGAAAACACACCTAATTATACTGAAGACGATGTAAAGGCTGCCGCCCGGTTATTGACCGGTTACAAGATCGACATGGATACCGAGATCATATCCTTTAAGCCTGAAGACCACGACACGACCAGTAAAACTTTCTCTTCTTTCTATAATGGTACCGTAATTGCCGGCCGAAGTGGCGCCACTGCCGGTGATGCTGAGATCGATGACCTCATCAATATGATCTTCAGCAAAACAACAGAGGTATCTGAATTCATTGTAAAGAAATTCTATAGATGGTTTGTTTATTACACTATTGAACCTGATACTTACACCAAGGTTATTAAGCCGCTGGCCCAATTGTTTGTTAACAGCAACTGGGAAATAAAACCAGTAATAAGTGCTCTTTTAAATAGCGAACATTTCTTCGATCCGCTTAGCCAGGGTTGTTTGATCAAAAGCCCGCTCGATATGATTGTAGGCATGGCGCGGGAGTTTAACATTAAGTTCCCTGATGCAACTGATTACGTGAATCAGTATAACATGTGGGACTACCTGCAAGACCAGTCGGCGAAAATGCAACAGGATATTTGCGACCCGCCGAATGTGGCAGGATGGCCTTCTTATTATCAGATACCCATGTTCTATGAAACATGGATCAACCACGATACCATACCCAGAAGGGAAAAGCTCATAGATCAGTTGATCATGACCGGGTACATGCGTAATAACCTGTCATTGATCATCGATCCGGTGAAATTTACCGAGCAGTTCCCCAATGCAGGTGAGCCCAACCAGCTCATAAGCGATGTACTGGATGTGTTATACCGCGTGCCTATCTCCGTTGCAAGCAAGGCAACCATCAAGCAACAAATTCTACTCACCGGCCAAACCGATGATACTTACTGGACCAATGCGTGGACGATCTATCAGCAGAACCCGACAAATCCGACAGCATACAATCCGGTATTTACCCGCCTGCAAACATTTTACAAATACTTAATGAACCTGGCCGAGTACCAATTAGCTTAACATTCAAACCGATCTTATGAAGCGTAGATCTTTTTTAAAGAACACCCTGCCTGCGTCAATAACATTACCCGCCATATTGAACGGCTTTTCTGTTAAAGCCTTTACAGGCGCATCGCCATTGGTACAGGCCTTAATGGGCGCCACCACCGAAACCGACAAGGTATTGGTGATGATCCAGCTCTTTGGCGGTAACGATGGATTGAACATGGTAATACCCATTGAGAACTATTCCAATTATTATAATGCCCGTAAGAACATTGCGATCGCCCAGAACAAGGTGCTTCCTTTGAACGGTACTTCCAAAACAGGTTTTCACCCCAGTATGACCGGGATGCAAACCCTGTATAATGAAGGCAAACTGGCCGTTATACAGGCGGTTGGTTATCCGCAGCCCAACTTCTCGCACTTTCGTGCTACGGATATCTGGATGAGTGCTTCCGACTCAGATAAAGTAGTATACAGTGGCTGGATTGGCCGTTACCTGAACCTGGAGTTCCCTAACTTCCCCAACGGCTACCCTACAGCGCAAATGCCCGATCCCCTGGCAATACAGATCGGCTCTGTGGCTTCTCTTGCTATGCAGGGGCCTACCTTCCCCATGGCGATGAACATTACCGACCCCACAAGCTTTTATGATTTTCTCGACAACGTGGGCGACCCGGTACCTAATACACCCTGGGGTAAAGAGCTGGCGTACATAAGAATGATCATGGGACAAACCGAGGTGTATTCAAATGTAATCAGGGCTGCTGCCGCCAAGGTAACCTCACAAGGTTCTTACCCCAGTGGCAACGACCTGGCGCAGCAGTTGCGCATTGTGGCGCGGCTGGTAAAAGGTGGATTAAAGACCCGCGTATACATGGTTAGTACCGGTAACTTCGATACGCACTCAAGCCAGGTAGAATCCGGCGAAACCAGCATTGGCGGTCATGCCAAACTGATCTCCCGTGTTTCGGATGCCATTAAATGTTTTATGGACGATCTGAAAGGACTGGGAGTTGATGACCGGGTTATTGGTTTTACCTTCTCCGAGTTTGGCCGTCGCATAAAATCAAATTCAAGTTTGGGTACCGACCACGGCGCAGCCGCACCGGTATTTGTATTTGGAAAACATGTGCGGTCGGGCATCATTGGTACCAATCCTACCATTTCAGCCATTCCCGAACAAAACGATAACGTTCCTTATCAATACGATTTCCGAAGCATTTATGCATCCATTCTGAAGCAATGGTTCTGCGTAAATGATTCCGATCTGCAAACCATTATGCTGAAGAATTTCCAGAACATTCCTTTGTGTGTGAATGAAGCCTGTGGTATTACGGGAATCGATGATCTTCGCAATGATGGAGAGCAGCTGATCATTAACTATCCTAACCCGTTTGTTGAAACGACGAAAATCACGTTTACTACAAAGGGTGGGCATACGCTGGTGCAGGTGATGGATACGATGGGCAGGGTTATAAAAACGCTTACTGACAATGTATATACATCCGGTACCTACTCTGTAACATTCGACGGGTATGGGATGCCTAATGGTGTTTATTATGCGCGTTTCCAAAACGGCGTAACCCAGCAGGTACGACCCATGCTGAAGACACGATGACGTAGAAAATTTAATCCGTATAATGTAAGCTTCCTCACGTCTGTGGGGAAGCTTTGTTTTTTTAAAAAACTGATAGTGGTTACAGCCTGCTAAATTTTGCTAAAGGGGCAGGGGTGCGGTTTGAACGGGCGTTCCTTTACGGATTGAGGAAATATAATACTGGAACGGCCCCGTTTTTTGTTACCCTGCTATAAATAGTTTTAATTTGCTATAGATCGGTAACCTAACCATTAATCCTGAACTGGCCGATCCTTAAATTTGATTATGTTGAAGGTTTTTATAACAGATGATCATGAATTATACCTTGAGGGGCTGGTGTTATTGCTGAACAAGCAGCCCGGCATAGAGGTTATAGGTTCAGCATTTACCGGTGAAAGTTTGTTGAACCAATTGCCAAATATGGAAATCGACATCCTGTTACTGGATGTTCATTTGCCTGATATTGGTGAAGAAGAACTGCTTAAAAAGATCCGCGAAATTCAACCGGGGTTAAAGATACTCTACCTCACTATCATGCGCGGCACCCGCTATATTCACAAGCTGCTGAAATACGATATACAGGGCTACCTTTTAAAGAATACCAATATTGCCGAGTTAACCAATGCCCTGGAAACAGTGGCCGGGGGTAACAAGTTCTTCAGTAAAGAGATCAACATCCTGGATACCAACCAGGACTTCCGCAATACAGTGACCATTGAAGATAAAAAGGTAGATGAGATCCTGTCGAAACGCGAAATTGAGGTGCTTACCCTTATTTGCAAGGAGTACAGTAATTCCGAGATCGCTAAAAAACTTTTCCTGAGCGTAAGTACGGTAGAAACCCACCGCAAGAACCTGATTGCGAAACTGGGAGTTAATAATACCGTAGGACTGGTAAAGTTTGCGCTTAAGAACAAGCTGATAGAGTAATGTTTTCTGTCTATTTTACAATTATTAAAAAAATCGCCCTGCTTATCTCTACTTTATTACGTTAATTACTTGAGTTAATAAGTAAAAACCCTTAATTTGGTAGTATAATTCGGCAATACCGGTGAAATACTACCTTTTATTTGGGGCCCTGATTACTTGCGTATGTTCATTTGCACAGGTTGATACAACTAAATTAAAAAGCTTGTATGACCGTTGCCTTGATTTTTCTGAAGACAAGATAGACTCCATTCACTACTACGCCGACTACATTTCAAAAGAAGCTCACCACTTACAATTCAATAAGGGCAATGTTTTATCGCTACGACTCAAGGGCATTTATGAAGACCTGAGCAATAACTACGAAAAGGCCATTGAATATTACCTGCAATCATTAGAAGCGGCCCGGTTGATACGTGCGCCGGAATATGAGATGGCTGCCTTAAGTGATCTGGCCATTGCCTACTTTTCCATTCGGGAACCTGAAAAGGCAAAAGAGTTTTATTTACAGTGCGCCGAGATGTCGGAGCAGGATGGAAAGATCCCTACCCTTATTAATACCTACAACAACCTCGCAGTTATTTATACCCAGCTAAAGCAATACGACAGTTCGCATATATTATTAAACAAAGCGGTACAGTTGGGCAGAACGCTCGAACGCCAGGGAAAGATCAGTTTATCGAGCACGTATAATAACCTGGGTAATTTATATTTCAAGGAAAAGAAGTTTGATGAAGCGCTGCCTTACTTCTGGCAAAACCTGGTAAGGCATAGCAATGATGGTGATTATGGCGGACTATGGACGGCCCGGCTAAACCTGGCTGATATATATATTGAAAAGCACCAGTTTGACTCCGCTACCAAATATGCACTAAGCGCTATGGAACTGGCGCAACGGCTGGATTCAAAAAGCAAGGAAGCCGATAGCTATAGCATACTGGCCAAGTTATACGAATACCAGGGTAAATACAATAAAGCATACGAGTACATAAAAAAATGGTATTCGCTGGATACGGCTATTCTGCATGGTGATACCTATAAAACCATAGCTGCCCTGCAGGAACGTTTTCATGCGGGTGAGCGGGAAGCGGAAAACAAATTGTTGCAGGAGAAGATAGAGAAGGAAACGATCCGTACCCGGGAGCTTACATTGGTTGCCGGTGCGCTGGGCATCATCGGGATCCTGATCGCCATCGGGTTTGTAATAAAACGAAATGCCCACCGGCGGTTACAGGAAACCAATGACCTCATTATTCAACAGAACGAAAAACTCTCGGAGTTAAATTACGAGAAGAACTCGCTTATTAGTATCGTATCGCATGACCTGAACACGCCTTTTGCTACCATACAAATATGGGGGCAGGTGATGCAAAATGACGCAGACCGTTTATCGCCCGAACAACAAAAAGCCATGGCCCGCATACTACAGGCTGGTTTGTATGGCGAGCGACTCATCAGGCAAATATTGGATGTAGAACGGGAAGATATAGGCGGTCATAAACTGCAGCTGGAGAAATTTGACCTGCGCGCCTTAGCAGAAGAAATGGTAGATAATTTTAAACCGATGGCCGATAAAAAGAACATCAGCTTACATGCAGTGGCTACCGGTAAAAAGCTGTTTATTTTAAGCGATCGCTACCTGGTTGGCCGTATTTGTGAGAACCTGTTATCGAATGCAATTAAATATACGCCTCAGGGCAAGAACGTTTGGATGAGCATTCATGATGAACACGATCACATTGGTATAAAGGTGCGGGACGAAGGCGTGGGCATCGATAAAGAAGAATTACCCTACCTGTTCTCGAAATACAGTAAGATCTCATCACGCCCTACGGATGGGGAAGCATCAAATGGATTGGGGCTTTCGATCGTAAAAAGAATTGTGGAAGAGATCAACGGACGGATCAGTTGCGAAAGCGAGATTGGTATAGGGTCGGTGTTTACGGTGTTGTTGAAGAAGTAACTTTTCCACCCCAACTATTGTCTGTATAAAATAAATATTGTAAATTAACGTTTAATTACTTTACTTACTAACCCTTGATCATATAATAAAGCCCTCCCGGTACATCGGGAGGGCTTTTAGTTTATCTCTTTAAAGCTTATTACTTCTTTGGTTTGTCCGTCATATAGAAGGTAAGCGTGCCGCCTTTCATAATGTCTTCATGAGTGATAGCGGGTTGCTCCAGTTGTTTACCATTTAATAACACCTTTTGTACATACACATTTTTATCGCTTTGGTTGATGGCCTCTACGGTAAAGGTGTTTTTGTTTTCGAGTTGTAATATGGCTTTATGGATGGCAGGACTGCCTAACTGATATACTGTTGCGCCGGGCGCTACCGGGTAAAAACCCAGGGCGGAGAAAAGATACCAGGCACTCATTTGTCCGCAGTCATCATTACCACCTAACCCATCAGGCGCTGGTTTTTACTGGTGTTTCAGGATCATTCTTACCCGTTCCTGTGTTTTCCAGGGCTGACCGGCAAAGTTGTACAGGTAGGCCACATGGTGAGCCGGTTCATTACCATGGATGTAAGTGCCAATAATGCCGTCGCGGGTGATGTCTTCCGTTTCGGCAAAATATTTATCGGGCAGATACATGGTGAACAGGCTATCGAGACGGGCGCTGAATTTCTTTTTGCCCCCCATCAGGGTTATCAAACCTTCGGGATCCTGGGGAACAAAAAAGCTGTAGTTCCAGGTATTGCCTTCAATAAAACCCTGACCATTGGTGCTCAATGCATCAAAATCTTTTTTAAAGCTGCCATCTTCCTTGCGGGCGCGCATAAAACCTACAGATGGATCGAAGACATTTTTATAGTTACCTGCGCGTTTGCTGAATGCTTCATAAATATCTGTGCGGCCCAGTTTCTTTGCTGCCTGGGCTATACTCCAATCGTCATATGCATATTCCAGGGTAGTAGAAGCGGAGGTACCCAGCTTTTCATCGGGGATGAATCCTTTTTCTACATAACTGCCAATGCCTTCATAGTTGGGGTGGGTGGCGGTAGTTACGCAAGCATCCAGTGCATGCGTTGCATCGAACGAAGTATTGCCTTTTATTATGGCATCGGCAATAACCGACACGCTGTGATACCCGCTCATACACCAGTTGTCATTGCTGTAATGGCTCCAGATGGGCAGCATCTTCAACACGCTTTGATCGTAATGCGCCAGCATACTGTTTACCATATCGCCATTGCGGGCAGGCTGTATGATGTTGAAGAACGGGTGCAGGGCCCGGTAGGTATCCCACAACGAAAAGGTGGTATAATTGGTAAAGTTGGTAGCGGTGTGCACGTTCTGATCGAGCCCTTTGTATTTACGGTCAACATCCATGTATACAGTAGGACCCAGGAAGGCGTGGTATAAAGCGGTATAGAAATTTTGTTTCTCCGCTTCTGATGCCTCTATGTTGATCTTTGCGAGTTCGGTACTCCAGGCGGCTTGTGCAGCGGCTTTTGTTTGTTCAAAATCCCAGTTGGGGGCTTCTGTTCTCAGGTTCAATAAAGCGCCTTCGGTACTTACTGAGGAGAGTGCCATCTTTATCTTTATTTTCTCGCCTTCCTCTGTATTAAAGTTGAAGAACATACGCAATTGCCTGCCTGCCAGGTCGGGGAAGTTTTTGGTTTGATTGAACTTACCCCAGAACCCACGGTATACCTGCTTTTTGCCAAAGTCTTTACAACCATATTCTTTAAATGGTTTTGAAAAGGTCATGGCAAAATAAACGGTGCGGGTGCGTGCCCAGCCAGCGGTTTGGCGATAACCGGTAACCAGGGTATCGTTCTCAACCCGAACAAACGTCCACACGTTTTTATCCTCGTAATTGTAAATGCCATGCATGAGGTCGAGGATGATGTGGGCGTCGGTTGTTTTTGGGAAGGTGTATTGATGAAAGCCGGTTCTGGTGGTGGCGGTAAGCTCGGCGGTGATGTTGTCATCATCCAGCTTCACTTTGTAATAACCAGCTTCGGCTTTCTCATTGGCATGGGAAAATGCAGAGCGAAAACCGGTTTTGGTATCGGTGGCAACGCCGGGGTTCAATTGCAGGGCGCCTATGGTGGGCATAACCAAAAAATCGCCCAGGTCGCTATGGCCGGTACCGCTGAAATGGGTATGACTGAAACCTACAATGGTTTTATCGTCGTACTGGTAACCTGCGCAATATTTGTATACATCAGGATTGTATTTCCCGTTCATTTCATAGGGAAGGGTATCGGTATCGGGGCTCAGTTGTACCATGCCGAAGGGAACGGTGGCGCCGGGAAAGGTATGTCCCATGCGTTGGGTGCCAATAAGCGGGTTTACATACTGGACTACATTTTTTTGTTGGGCAAATAAGGATAAGGGCGACATCCATAACAACAGGAAGCGTTTCTTCATGTGCGTTTTTTTCTTTATTTAATAAACTTGAGGAGTTACAAAACTAGGGGCTAATGTTCTGCTAAAACGCACCTAGCGTTTATTTTCAGTTGACGAGTTGACAAGTTAACAGGTTAACCAGGTAGAAGAAGGTTAGGGGAGTAAAGTTGGAGGCTGATAGAGTTGACGGGGTTGATAAAGGTTGATAGCGGATTGACAAGTTGACGAGTTAACAGGTTGACGAGTTAACAAGTTAACTCGTTAATGTGGGGGAAGGTTAGGGGGA
>NZ_JBJMLX010000547.1:0-3773 GCF_045805085.1 Niastella sp. | reverse complement strand
TGAGTTTTGATCACTTAGCTAAATTCTCTCAATAAGAAAATCAACTTTGTGAATCGTGTTAATTTTTTTCGAGTCGCTAGATTCTTACCTTGATTAATTTACTTGAAATTATTCAAGTGCTGTTGCTTCCAAACTTTCAAAGATCTTAAATATCGTATGTTACTTTTCCTTTACCTCCGTCCAACCTCACTCATTCGTTATTATCTACTTCGTATCTTGCTCTCGCATCCTCGCTTTCTCTCTCCCCTTCCTCTCCTCGCTTCCCCTCTTTTCGATTGGGGTTGCAAAGGTAAGTGTTTCTTTCATTTCACCAAATCTTTCTTCACTTTTTCTTTCTTTTTTCCTTTCTCACTTTTCTTTTCTAAGAGCTGATTTTCAGTGACTCATCTCGCTTTCTCTTCCTCTTTTTTCACTGCCCCGTTTTCGTTGGGGGTGCAAAGGTAGGAGTTTCAATCATTTCACCAAATCTTTTCTACTTTTTTAAGAACTATTTTTTCAGCGCTTCCTCTTTTGCCTCTTTTCCTGCTCTTCTTTTACCCTGCCCGGTTTTTAATTGGGGCTGCAAAGGTAGCCGGATTTTTCAAATGACAAAATATCGTTTGAACTTTATTTCTGGATAGTGGTCTGCCATGTTTGAACCTGGCCTCATCCATGTGTCAACCATGTGTCATCCATGTGTCAAATGGGGTACATCACCAATGAAACACACATGTTTCACACATGGTTGACACATGGTTTAGCCAATTTTTTAACCTTACATACCCATGGGAACCCCCAGTGGCAGCAACTAAAAAAGGGCATTCCGGAAACCCGAAACGCCCATTGTTCATCATCAGTCCTTATTCGTTTATAATTCTACCCGAGAAAATTTGATGTGTTAACCTGTGCCGAAAAATAAAAACAAATAAAAAACCGGCAGTGCCGGCTTACATTACAATTATTGGAAATACGCAAAATCTCTTAATACAGCTAGTATATTATTCTTGCTCATAAGTACTTGAAGGCGCCCACCAGGCGCCCCGAAAGCCATCACCAACCGGCCCGGTTCTTGCTTCTGTTTTTTTACCAAACTCCCCACTTATGAAAACAGTAACTATACTCACCATTCTTTCCCTCCCACTCGTTACCTCCTGTACCACCTTAAGCCCGGAACATATCAGGGGACATAAATGGCTCTACGGTCAGGGTTACCGCATTGGCGACCAGTTACAATTTGATAACAAAACCTTCAGTTTTAACGGAGACACCATTATGAAGAGCAATCTGCCGATTGCCGTTGTAGTTATGAGTTCCGGCGATCTGTTGGGCAATAACAATGATATTACTATACAATCTTTGGCCACCGGTGAAGAGGGATTGTATCATGAAAAGTGAGGCTGAAATGTTATCCCGCCTGGCTTTTTCTTCCTGGTCAACTGGTTAACTCGTTAACTGGTCAACTCTCTATTAACTTCCCTTTATGTTAAATCCATGTATCCCTTTATTCTCTCTATTGCAAATGCGGCCGGCAATGCTTATATTTAGAATAAGAGCGATATTCATTTCAGAACCATACCGTACTTCATATGAAAGCAGTTTCCTACATGGTGCCCGTAGTCATGTTATTATTGTCATTTCTGTATAATAACAACCCCTTTGTGGTAATGGAAGAAGCGCAACAGGCGTTTCAATTGCTGAATACCATTCGAAGCAACCCGGAAAAATATTACAAGGAACTACACCTCAGTTCCAAACTGACAATCACCAAAGCGCCGCTGCGTTGGAACGATACGCTGGCCAGAGTGGCCGAAGCAAAAGCGCTTGATATGGCCAAACGCAATTACTTCGATCATGTTAATCCCGACGGCCTGGGCATCAATTACTTCATCAACCAGAGTGGTTATATCTTACAAGCCGACTGGCTAAAGGATAAAAAGGAAAACTTCTTTGAATCGATCGGCTCGGGCTACGATTCCGGCGAAGCCGCCATTAAAGCAATGATCATCGATACTGAGGACGCCAACATGGGCCACCGCGATCATGTACTGGGCATTGGCGAATGGGACGCTTCCCTTCATGATATAGGCATCGGGTTTGTAAGATGCGATGGTGGTAAATACCAATCTTACATTTGCATTATAATAGCCAAACACAACTGGTAACAGCGCTTCGGCGGGCAAAGAAAAATGCCACCCCGGTAACCGGGATGGCACTACATGTAATATTCGTTTCTGCCTATTTCGCAATTCCCAATGGCGAAAAGTATATAAATATGGCAATAATAAACACCAGCACCAGCAAAGTCAACAGCACATCTTTTTGATTCCAGCTTGCACGGGATGCTTTTTTATCTTCAGCAACAGTAGTAGCAAACGTCAATCCTTTTATATTCGCTTCATCGGGTGCAGGCGTAGCCAGGCTTATCACAACCATCAGCACTACAGAAAACACGAACAGGGCAATACAGAAGTATAAGAAGTTCATGGTAGCGAAATCGTACAGCACGCCCTCCGGCAATTTGCCTTTTAGTAATTCAAGCACCAGCTTCAGGATACCGATAATAAATCCTGCCACCATAGCGGTAAAGGCTCCTTTTGCATTGATGCGTTTGGAGAATACACCCAGCAGGAAGGCAGCGGCAATAGGCGGCGCCAGGTACGATTGTACGCTTTGCAGATAGCCATACAATCCTTTTGAGATATTTTTCATCAACGGGATCCAGATCATCCCCAGCAGCACCACAAAACCCGTTGCAATGCGACCCACCCGCACCAGTTCGTGATTGGATGCCCCGGGTTTTATTTTCTTGTAAATATCCATGGTGAACAGGGTTGAACAGGCATTGTACACAGACGCCAGCGAGCTCATTAACGCAGCCAGCAGGCCACCCGCCAACAAACCTCTTAACCCAACCGGCATGATCTCTTTTACCAGCGTAGGGAACGCCACATCGGTATCGGTCATATTGATTTTACCCTGCTGATGTAATGTATAGGCAATCAACCCGGGGATCATGAATATGAAGAAAGGCATCAACTTTAAATACGCGGCAAAGATGGTCCCTCTTCTTGCTTCCTTTTCATTGCGGGCCGCCAAACAACGCTGCACAATATGCTGGTCGGTACACCAGTACCATAGCCCCACTATCGGCGAGGCGAATAGAATACCAGCCCACGGGAAATCGGGATTTGACAAGGGTTGGAACATATTCAGTTTTTCCTTGGGCAACGAATGCATCAGCGTGCCCCAACCGCCTACTTTATCCAGACCAATAAACAACAACACAGCAGAACCCAGTAACAACACAATGGCCTGGATGGCTTCGGTATACATTACCGCGTGCAAGCCGCCAAAGATGGTATATACCCCCGTTACTACTACAAGAATGATGGCGCCTGTCCAGAAGTCGACACCCAGCAGAGAGTTAAACACCAGGGCGCCGGCATAAATGGTTACCGCCGCTTTTGCGATCACATAGCTGATGAGTTGGATAATCGACAACAGCCATCTTGCTTTTGCATTGAAACGTCTTTCCAGGAACTCGGGCATGGTGTACACCATGCTTCGCATATAGAAGGGTACAAACACCCATCCCAGCGTAAGAATAATCCAGGAATGCAGTTCATAATGCCCCATCACTACTCCGGTGCTGGCGGCTGTTCCGGCTAAACCTACAATATGTTCTGAACCTACGTTGGAGGCGAGGATCGACGCGCCGATCACAAACCAGCCCAGGTTACGGTTGGCCAGGAAGTAATCGGACGGTGAGTCTTTTGCTTTTTTTATTGACCAGA
>NZ_JBJMLX010000546.1:0-13307 GCF_045805085.1 Niastella sp. | reverse complement strand
TTTTCCGATCGGCATCAGTTTTTGTACGGTATTATAGGCAAAGAAAGTTTTCTGTATGTCCAGATTCTGCACATCATACGTAAGCGAAATATCGGGTTTCTTTTTGCTTACTCTGGTAGAGTAGGAGCCACCCAGTGCAATGGTGCCGTCGAGGGCTTCCATTTTTACATCTTTCATACTAACGGTTTCATCCTTTACAGCAAGGGTACCGGCAATATTTTTATAATCTACCTTGTCGTATTTAACATCGCCTGCTTTGGCATTGAGCGTAAGGTTCAGGTTTTTGGGAACCGCAAACGGTTCGCTTGCAGCAGCAGCAGTAGTAGTTTTGGTGGCCGTGTCTTTTGTGGCCGGGGCAGGGGTGGCGGTAGCGCTGGTAGTGCCCATTAATTTGTTAAGGTCCACTTTATCGGCCGACACATTCAGTACACCTGCCAGTGTTTCATCTTTCAATGCATAGCCGATCAGGTTATCGAAATGGCCATTGGCGTTGAAATTGGTACCCTGGAAATTACCGGTTACATCGTTCACCGTAACGTTTTTAGGGTTAAAGGTGAGCTGGGTATTTTTCAGGTTAACGCCATCGGGATAATCTTTCGACTTATAGCTGACGTTAGTAGCTTGTACAGTGCCGGCAGTTTGTATGGCGTCGTACTGACTTTTATCGATGGATGATTTCTTCCCTTTTACCGATACATTGGCGTTCAGGTTACCGGCCAGTGAAGTGCCTGGTTCAAATTTATAGAACTGGGCAATGTTGGCCAGGTTGAACGTGCCCTTGGCGGTTCCATCAAAATAAGGATCTGAGGCCAGTGTTTTCAACAGCAGGTTCAGGTCAACCACATCTTTGCCTATTTCAATGTGCGCCGTTGGGATGTTTATCACCGCATGGTCTGCTAATGCATCAGGACTTTCAAAGTTTATTCTTGCACTGGTATTTTGTATCGGCGCCGGAAAATCTTTTGATGAATAATACAGTTTGCTGATGTCGATATACCCTTTGGCGGTGAAATCGCCGGGTTGTTGTTTTTGTACAACAGCCAGGCTGCCTTTTGCCTGTACATCGGCATCGAGGTTACCGGCGAGCTTGGTGCCGGGCAGCTTTACAAACTGGGTAATGGTGGCCAGGTCGAGCTTGCCTTTGGCGGCTGCATCGATGTACTGGGCGGTCATGGGTTTTTGAAACAGCACATGAAAGTCGAAGGGATCGGTTCCAAATTCAATATGCGCTTTGGGAATGTCAACCACCGCATTATCGGTTACCCCATCGGGATTGTTCACTTTTACCACGAGGTTGATGTGCTGAACTGGTTTGGGCAGATCTGGATACTGGAAGAACCCGTCCTGTATTTCGAGATTGATGTTGTAAGCGGGTATTTGTTTGCCGCCGTAGGTTCCTTTGATAAAACCATTGAACAGCGCTTTACCGCTTGTTTTAATTTTTTCGAAGTCCTGGGCATACACCGCAGGGATTAACGACAGAATGCTTTTAAAGTCGGTTGAGGGCGCTTTAAAATTAATATCCATATTGTAGGTGCTGTCATTCACCAACTGGAAAAAGCCGTCTGTAGCGAGTTTTAACCCGTTTAGGGCTATTTCATCTGTCTTCCAGGTGTATTTGCTGTTTTTGGTATCTACCACAATATCCAGGTCGATGCCGGTTTTGGTATTGTTGAGGTAGGGAATGCCGCCGTAAATAAAAGTTACGGCATCTGCATTGGTGTTCGTTTTCAACGTGAACAGGTCTGAGGTGAAATCACCGCTGCCTTCGTGCGTTAAATTCACCAGCTCGGTGCTCATGCCCGTGGTAGCGTCGTCATATTTTACGTATGCATTTTTGATGGCATAATGCTGCAGGTTCATTTGAAAAGGGGAAGCTGCCGTATCACCGGTTGGGGTGGGGGCAGTGGCCGTATCGGGTTTGGTGATGTCCCAGTTGGCCTTGCCTTCTTTGGTAACAATGGCATGAATACGCGGTTCATCGATATTAACCGAATAAATTTTCATATTCTTGCCGCCGATTACGCTGAAAAGGTTCACAGCTACATCAATTTCTTTGGCGCTGATGAGGGTATCTTTGGCAAATACATCGGTGCCTACTACCTGTAGCTCTTCCAGTGCTACAGAAACCCGGGGAAAATGACGAAAAAAGGAGAGGCTGAGGTCTTTAAAATTAACCTGGGCATTGATATTCTTGTTGATCTGTTCTTTAGCAATGGCAATGATCTTGCCTTTGAAAATAAAAGGGGCCACAAACAGGATCACCAACAAAACGCCAAGGGATATTCCGGTGATCTTCAGGATTTTTCTGAGCATAGGTAATTGGTTTACTTTCAATCTGTAGCGTGAAGGTAATAGAAAAAGATACATGAAACAAGGCACAAGGCTCAAGTAAAAACGTGTAACAAAATATTAAATATGACTCCCGAAAGACATGCCCGCCTGCTGGCTGTATTAAATAAGCGGCAAACTGATTTAACGGTAGTGCTGGAAAATGTGTCTGATCCGCATAATATTTCAGCCGTGATGCGTACCTGTGATGCAGTAGGGGTGCAGGAAATATATGTGTTGAACACCAAAATTCCCCGCCATAAAAAATGGGGCGCCAAAAGCAGCAGCAGCGCCGCCAAATGGCTGAGTGTTTACCAGTTCACCGATGCGGAAGCCTGTTTTGCGGCGCTGCGCCAGAAATATGACCGCATTTTAACCACCCATCTTAGCAGTGATGCGGTTAATTTATACGATATTGATTTTACCAGCCGGATTGCCCTGGTGTTTGGCAACGAGCATTCAGGTGTAAGTGATGAGATCAGGGCCATGGCCGATGGCAATTTCATTATTCCTCAGGTAGGTATTATTAAATCGCTTAATATTTCTGTTGCCTGTGCTGTTACGCTGTATGAAGCGCAACGGCAAAAGAAACTGGCAGGGCATTATGATAAAAGCCGGATACCATCGCATCTAATGAATGAGTTGTTGGAAAAGTGGGGTTTTGAGGAAGAGGAATCAATAAGCAATGGACAATAGGCTAAAGGCAATTTGCAGCCCTTATCAATATTAAACTTAAGTTTCAAATGAAATCCATTTATCTTACTTCTTTCTTCCTACTTCTTACTTCGTTGGCCTTCTGTCAAACAATAAAGAAGGTAAAGGTTACCGAGGTGGAGGAGTATATCAAAAACAGCGATCATCCTATTGTGTTGAATTGCTGGGCTACCTGGTGTGCGCCCTGTGTGGGGGAAATACCTTACTTTATGGAAACGATAAAGAAGTACAGTGATCAAAAAGTGGAGCTGGTATTAATGAGCCTCGACTTTGCTACGGCTTATCCCAATAAGATCGTTGACCTCATTAAGAGAAAACATTTCGAAGCGACCTTTTTGTGGTTGAACGAAACCAATGCCGATTATTTTTGTCCGAAGATAGATCCCAAATGGGATGGCACGCTGCCTTCTACTTTGTATATAGATCCTAAAACAGGTTATCGTAAATTCTTTGGCCGCCCGATGACGGACAGGCAGATTGATTTGGAAGTAGGCAGATTGGTAGGGTTGAAGAAGTAGTTAACCAGTTAACCAGTTAACCAGTTAACCAGTTGATCAGTTAATTGGTTAACTGATCAACTGGTCAACAGATCAACTGAATTACTATTTCAAACTCTTATTAATAGCTTTCGCTGAATCCAGGTGCATTCTAAGCGTTGGTAATTTTTGCGAGCAAAATGTTTTTATGTCAGGATCGGTTCCATTCTTTGCACATTTTTCAAATTCGTCTACTACGTCTTTATGGTCGCTTTCCATCATTTTCATATAGGCTTTATCAAAGTCAGTACCTTTCTTTTTGCTGAGGTCTGTTATGTGGTCCTGATTTTTACCCCCCAGTTCGGCAGGTAAGTTTACATTCTTTCCGCGGGCAATTGTTTTCAGTTCATCATTGGCAGCGCTGTGATCGCGTACCATCATTTCTGCAAACATCTTTACCCGGGGATTCGTAGCTCTCTCGGTGGCCAGTTTGCTGGCTTCTACTTCCGTCATGCCACCAACGGCAGCATCATTCATAAAAGTGTGGGTTTTATCATCAACGGTAGTTTGCGCCGTTGCGCCCGTACGGGATGAATCTGGCATAGCATTCACATCGCGGGTTTTATCTGCATCATTAGGCGGCGCCTCATTGATACCGGTTGAGTCGGTGTTTTTACCATTCTTTGACGCGGGGCCCTGGCAGGCAAAAAGAGAGAACGTAGCGCATACTGCAAATGAATAAAAGATTGTTTTTTTCATTCTGAACATTTTTTAGTGTTTTTTATATGTAGCGGCATGGGGTATAGAGGTTGTTGTATATGCAGCATTTTTTATGCCTTGCCTTTTTGAGTTGGCATAATAGCCATAATATGAATGGAATAGATTGTTGTGGGGAGTAATGTCAACAAGAGAGAGGGTCATGTAAGCAGTACAACATTGATTGGAGCAGGGCAGAAGGCAGAAGGCAGAGAATATTCCGCGGTGCAAGATCGTTTATTAGTTGCAAAGAATCGCGAGCCATGTTTGCCGTTTGCCGTCTGCCGTTTGCCTATTCACGAAAATGCGAATCCCCCACCAATTGGCAGGGGATTGTACAGATTTTAAAAACGGGACTTATTGGTGTTAAGAGATTCTCTTAATACTACAACCAACCGATCTCGATTGTTTTACCGATACTTCCTTTCCGGACAGCACCTCATTCATCGCTTCTTTTAAATGATGGCGGGTTACACTGGCAGCATCGGATGATGGACTATCGTCAATGGCGCCATGATAAACCAGTTTTCCATTTTTATCGAACAGAAAACATTCCGGTGTACGGGAGGCTCCAAATGCATCGGCCAGCTCATTATTCTTATCTTCGGCATAATACCAGTTATACGCCTGCGCTTTCGCATACGCCTGCATGGCGGTCAATGATTCAGAACTTTTTCGGTTAGCTTCATTAGCATTCAACAAAACCACACCAATACTTTTGCTTGTCGCATACTGACAGATTTCCTTAGTACGGGCCTGATTATTAATAACCACAGGGCAGGTGTTACAACTAAACATTACCAGCAGGCCGTTCTCCTTTATAGCGTTCTTTAATGTCACTTCTTTGCCGGAAATGTCTTTTAACTTATTGTCTGCTTTCGGAATACCTGATCCCAATGGCAATGGGTCTTTCATAGCAAATGCAAACAAAACCATTGCAGGCAACAGCAACAAGCCGGGTATTGCTTTTTTCATTTGACATTTAATTAAAAAGTGTATTAACAGGGCGGGGTAAAACCTGAATAAGATTTTCATTGTATTCTGTCCCTTCATGAAAATTTTATTGCGGAGCTTTCATTGTAGCAGATCTCTATGACAAACAGCTATGCAAAGTTTACTAAAAAATGCTGGTTTTACCTAGTTTATTTCCGGGGCGCAGCTTTAAAATTTTATTAAAAAATAGGGAATAATTGTAATGTGAGCCGTTTAACAAATGTTATACGCGATCGCGCAAAATGAGGTCTTCATTGATAGTTTCATGCTGTTTCTGGCGTTCATCGGCCATGGCTTTAATAGAGTGGATACTTACATTTAATTCATATCCAATGAGCAACACAAGCGAATTAATATAAATGATAATCATCAAAACAATGATGGTACCTATTGACCCATACAGGGCATTGTATTTCCCAAAGTTGTTTACAAAAATAGAAAAGCTTAATGTAGTAAGGATGCTTAAGAAAGTGGCCAGGATGGCGCCTGGGGAGAACAGCCTGAACCGTTTTTTTATAGCCGGGGCATATTTATAAATAAACCCAATGGCATAAAAGATCAGGGCGACTATAAACAGCCATCTTGCTATACCAATGAATTGCAACACCGTGGTATTTTGAATACCTAACCATTTCAGCACCGCGTTTTGTGCAATCAGTAATATTAAGCAGGCTAAGATTAAGCCCATAATGATGACTGTAAGCTTGATGGCTACTATGCGGGTATTTAACCCGGTGCGTTTTTCAAAACCAATATAGTTTTTATTGAAAGAACGCATTAAACCCATCATGCCATTGGAAGCGAAAAAGATCAACAACACAAAACCGAACGACAACAACGCTATGTGGTCTTCTTTAAAAAAGCTGTCTACAAACGTGATGATACCTTTGTTATACGTATCAGCCGGAATGATGTCGCGGATTATAGAATGCAATTGCCGTTTTATTTGGCCCTTGCGAATAAATGGCAATTGTGGTATCAGCGTAAATAAGAACAGGCACGAGGGCGGAATGGACATGATAAAGTTATAGGAAACGGCCGATGCCCGTTCTGTTAAACCCACCCGGCGGATCTGTTCTTTAAAAAACTTTACTACATCGAACAGAGGTACACCGTCGAAACCGGGTAATACCACTTTTTTACTTTTTTCAGCAAAAAAGCGAATAGGGGGTGAGTTCAATATGACGCGTTCTACATTCATTTATGTTTTTCTAAACTGTCTTTTGCTGCTCTTTTCTGTTGTTCTACGTCCTGTGCTTTGCGGAAATCATTAGCCACTTTTACGTGCTGCTCAAATGTTGAGGTGAACAAATGATGGCCCGAAAAATCACTTGCGGCTACAAAATAAAGATAATTTGTTTGTGCCGGTTGTAAAACTGCATCGAGTGTTTGTACCGAAGGGGTACAAATAGGTCCGGGTGGCAACCCGGTATTTCTGTAGGTATTATAAGGCGATTCTACCTGGGTATGTTTTTCGTAAATACGTCTTAAGGTAAAGTCTTTCAGGGCAAATTTTACCGTAGGATCGGCCTGTAACCGCATTCCTTTATTTAACCGGTTCAGGTATACGCTGGCAATAGTATCTTTCTCTGATAATTTATTGGTTTCTTCTTCTACAATAGAGGCCAGCGTGTACGCCTGGGCGGGTGTAAGCCCCAGTTTACGCGCTTCGTCACGGCGGGTGTCTGTCCATACCTTTTTATACTCGCCGTAGAATTTTTCGAATACGGTGTGTAAGGGAGCATTCCAGAAATAGGTATAGGTATTGGGATAGATCATGGCCATAACCGTATTGCTATCGAACCCGTACTGTTTCAGGGTGTCGGGATTGGTTAGGTAATTGAGCACATCCATGGAATCTATTTCCATTTTGCGGCCCAGGAAGCCAGCCAGGTTTTCTTTGGTGCGCAGCTTGGTAATAATGAGTTTTACCGGGGCCTGGGTGCCATTGCGGAGGAGCCGGGTGATGTCCATCAGGCTCATGCCATTCATTATTTCATAGCGGCCGGCCTTCAATTTTTCCGGTATGTCGAGTTTGGTGGCTAACAGATCGAGCATGCCCGGGCTTTTTACCAGGTTGCTGTCGCGAACTGATTTCAGCACTTCCGGCCAGGTGGCGTGACCGGTATATATGTAGAGGTATTTCGATTTTTGAGGGAATGCGGTATTGGCTGTAAAGAATTGCCAGCCGGCAAAGGCGCCTGCCAGCACTACAATAATCAGAACGCTTGTTACCAGTTTTCTGAACATGGGATATAGATTAATTTTTTATCATCTATTGATATTGATCCTTCTCCATTCTGCGAGTGCAAGAACTATGCTAATCGTGAATGGTGAATGGTCAATGGTGAATAGAACCCTATTTTCGAGGTTAATAACGAATAGGGAATGCAGAAATTTTGTGAATTATTGACCATTGACGATTGACCATTCACCAAAATAAAAAAACCCTGCCCAAATTAAAGACAGGGTTCCGTTATTTTTTTACAATATCTTATTTCCCTGGTGCGGGTGCAGTATTTTGTAAAGGTGATCCGCTGTTAGGGGCGGTGGCTCCGGATGAAGGACGGGCATTTATTGACTCGGCTCTGGTTGCTTTACCCTCGGGGATAAAGAAAGCTGAGAACAAACACAACAAGGCAATAGCAATTGCCATAACCCAGGTACCTTTTTCCAGTACATCGGTTGTTTGTTTTACGCCCATGAACTGGGAATTAAAACCGGCAATGCTTCCGGCCAATCCGCCGCCTTTAGGGTTTTGGATCAGGATAAGTAGCCCCATGGCCACACTAGCTATAATTATGAATACCAGAAACAAAATGATCATGTCACTGTGCTTTTAATTGTTCAATTCGACCCGCAAAATAAGGGCTTTTGGCGGGATTAAGCAAACTTAATTTCTCGTATACACGTATTGCCTTATTGGTATTTCCCTGTTTGGCCCAAACTTCGGCCATGGCCTCGGTCAATACCTCTTTTTCCTCTACCGAATGTTCGGCAATACGCTGAATGCTTTGGTTGGTAATTTCGTCTAATGATGTAGATTCAACAGGACCAACGCGTTTCATGCTCCGCAACCAGTCGGTAAAGCTTTTCAGCTGTTTACCCAGTTTGTCTTTCAGTTCTTCCTGTAACAGTTTTATACCCTGGGACGCAAAATAGTCGATGGTGTGGTACGATTCAAAGACCGGTTCACCCAGATCAACCGACATTCTCCCTTCCTGCGTGGCGGCGGTAAAGCCTGCCGGCTGGGTGGGGGCTTGCGCCTCAATGGCTACAGGTTCTGCTGCAGGAATTATTTCATTGATCTCTTCAACTGATTGTTCTTCAATAGCAATTTCAGCCGGAGCCTGAACTGTTTCCCCGATCGTTTGAGGGGCTATGGCGGCCAGTTCCTCAGGAGCTATTTCTACTGCGGGCACAATGTCATCGGCCTGGGCGGTAACCTCCATCTCCACTTTCGTAACCTCAACGGCCGGTACTATGTCGTCTTCCATCGGCACGGTTTCCAGCTCGGCACGGGTCACTTCTACGGCCGGCACAATTTCATCTGCTTCCTTATCAATTTCTCCCGAAACGGTAGTGGGCGGGATCAATACTTCTTCTGTAATACTCACCGCATTGGCGGCGGTTTCTGCAGGATTGTTTTCTTCGGCCAACTGGCTGGTTTCGGCAATGGCTACTGCCGAGGCTGTTTCACCCTGTTGGGGCGCCTCTTCCTGTTCAACCAGGGAGCCGTCTTCATTTACCTGCAGGCTTATTTCCTGTTCTTCCTTAACTGGTTCTTCAGTAGCAGGAGCCGTTGTTTCCTGTACCGGTTCTGCAGGCACATCAGCCGCTGCAGCTGGTAAGGCAGTTTCTTCTTCGCCGGGCGTTTCCGGTTGAACCGCTAATGGCGGGTTACTAAACGGAGTGTCCGTTTTGGGCATTTGCACCACAATTCTAAACCCTGGTTGCTGGGCCGGTTCTTCCGCTTTTACCGGTATAACAGGCGCATCTTCCTTTTGGTCGAGTTGAAAGCGTAACCACAATGCATTATGAAAGTAAAGAGAAGCCTGTTCCCCCTGTTCATAATGATTATAGGAGCCAATGTCCTTCAGCTTTTTGGCATACAGGAATTGTCCAACCGCAGCATATGGGTAATCGTCAGTGAACTGTTTCAGTTCCTGTTCAGTCACCTGTTCAAAGGAGTCTTTGTCGAAAAGGTGTTTGACCAGTGTTTGAATGTGATATTGCATGTAACCAGCTTACCAGTTTGAAAAAATTCGGTTGAAAATTTCATCCACCATGTTTTTGATGATGGTCTCGTTTAATTGGGCTTCAGCCTGTGTTAGCGACTGGGTAGCTCCGAAGTCGAAGTTACGGGAAACATCGGCTTCAAAATTCTTTGTAGGGTCCAGGTTGTTCCTGAAATTGAGGTGCACAATAACAGTAAGCCGCTGAATAGATGCCTGCTGCTGGGTTGTACCATTATTGTTGGTACCGGTTGAAACACCCGAAGTGGTAACATTATACCCGGTAACCGCACCACTGATGTCGTAATGAGCATCATCACCCTGCACCCCGCTTAACCTGGTTTGGCTCATGATCTTCTGGCGCAATTTATCAGTTAACTGCGGGCTCAGCTGCGGATTTACATACCGCGCCTTGTTCTCAATATAGTTTACTCTGAAGGTTTTTACTTCAGGCGGAATGGAACCAATGTCCTTGAAACTGTAGCAACCTGCGAAAAGCAAGGCAACCGGCAAAAGGCTAAGGGCAAAAAGTATAGTTATTCTTTGCCTTCTGCCTTCTGCCTTCTGCCGATTTCCTTTATCATTCTTTAATATCATATTCTTTAAGTTTACGGTAGAGCGTTCTCTCACTAATGCCTAAATCCAACGCCGCGTCTTTCCGTTTGCCTTTATGTTTTTTAAGTGCTTTCTCTATCAGTTCTTTTTCCTTGTCCATTATATTCAGCGACTCATCCACTTCTTCATGATGATGAATATCGTCGTTATCATGATGGATCATTACCTGCTGGGCGGGGCCCTGAACAACAGGCTGCGAATAGGCCGCAGGCAACAGCTCTTTTGACTTCAGCTCATTTAATAACGACTGATTTTGCACGCTGGTACCCGGGTTCTGCAGAATATCTACAAACATCTTCTTTAACTCGGTTACATCCTTCTTCATATCGAAAAAGAGCTTGTACAAAATTTCGCGCTCGTTGGCAAATTCGTGCCCATTGGCTACGGGATTGGTGCTTGGATTGGCGAGCACCGGCAGCCGGTTCATGTCCCGGTTGGGGAGGAAGCGTTTTAACTCATTGGATGAAACCAGTTTATCGGTAGCCAGCACGGAAATTTGTTCTGCAATATTCTTTAATTCACGCACATTACCGGGCCACGGATAGTTTATTAACACATCTTTGGCCTCATCATCCAGCTGCACCGGTGTGGTTTTATAGCGCTCTGCAAAATCAACGCTGAATCGTCTGAACAGGAGGGGAATGTCCTCTGGCCGGTCGCGCAGGGAGGGCACCCTGATGGGAACCGTGCTTAACCGGTAATACAGATCTTCCCTGAACTTACCATTTTGCGTGAAGGTGAGCAGATCTTTGTTGGTGGCGGCAATAACCCGCACATCGGTCTTTTGCACTTTTGAAGAACCTACGCGAATGAACTCCCCTGTTTCCAGCACGCGCAGCAGGCGGGCCTGCGTACCCAATGGCATTTCACCAATTTCATCGAGAAAAATGGTACCGCCGTTCACTGTTTCAAAATAACCTTTACGGGCATCAACGGCGCCGGTGAAGGAGCCTTTTTCGTGGCCGAACAATTCCGAGTCGATAGTGCCTTCGGGAATGGCGCCACAGTTTACTGCAATGAACGGGTTGTGTTTGCGAGCTGATAAGGAATGAATGATCACTGAAAATGCTTCTTTACCTACACCGCTTTCTCCGGCTATCAGCACGGTCAGGTCGGTATTGCTTACCTGTGCAGCTACCTGCAGGGCAAAGTTCAATGCCGGCGAGTTGCCGATAATGCTGAACCTGTTTTTGATACTTTGAATATCCACTTTCTACTAATTTATTTCAGATACCCTCAGCGGTTATCAATGATAATTTTGCATGAAGGTGATCCGGATTATTTTAATCAGGGCATGCCCTGTATGAGTTATGTTATAAAAACGCCCTTGTGTAGTAAAGGTCTGGTTTGGCACTTTTGCCAAACTGATAGTTTCATATGGTTACAATCAGGCGATCATTGCAGGGCGCCAGTTACCCGATCAAGGTAACCGGTTACCATTATTCAGGGTTCAATTTTTCCAATTAATGTAGCGCCGGTACAATCATGTACTTTAACCATTACGTATTGGCCTTTGTTCAGTTGGTATTGTTCTTTCGGGAACACTATTACTTTGTTCTGGCTGCTACGTCCCATCCAGTCCTGGTCGCTGCGCTTGCTGTTTCCTTCAATCAGCACTTTAAAAGTTTTGCCTAGGTCTTTCAGGTTACTTTCACGGCTCAGCGCATTTTGCAGTTTTACGATCTCATCTAACCGCCGTTTTTTTATAGCTTCAGGTATATCGTCCTGATAGCGGCGGGCAGCCAGGGTTCCGGGGCGCTCGCTGTAAAAGAACATATAGCTCATATCGTATTTGCTGTGCTGCATTATGCTCAGCGTATCCTGGTGGTCTTCTTCAGTTTCGGTACAAAAACCGGCAATGATATCAGAGCTGATGCCGCAGTCGGGCATTATTTCCATAATGCGATCTACCTTGGCCATATACCATTCGCGGGTATAGGTACGGTTCATCAATTGCAAAACCCGGGTTGAACCGCTTTGTACCGGCAGGTGAATATATTTACAAATGTTCTCGTACTTCGCCATGGTGAACAATACATCGTCGGTAATGTCTTTGGGGTGCGAGGTAGAAAAACGAACACGTAATAAAGGATCGATCATTGCCACCATTTCCAGCAGGTTGGCGAAGGTTACAGCCTCCCCCCGGCCCCCTCCGGTGGAGGGGGAGTTGGCGGACACTCCGTTTATTTGCGTACTGTTTAAATTTTCAGATACCCAATAATAGCTGTCTACATTTTGGCCTAATAAGGTTACTTCTCTATATCCTGAATTAAACAGGTCAGTGCATTCCCTAATAATAGAATGAGGATCGCGGCTGCGTTCGCGGCCCCGGGTGAAGGGTACCACGCAGAACGAGCACATATTATTACAACCCCGCATAATGCTCACAAAACCCGCCACACCATTGCTATCCAGCCGAACGGGGGAGATGTCGGCATAGGTTTCATCCCGGCTCAACAGCACATTCACGGCTTTTTGGCCGGTTCCCGCTTCTGTGATAAGGTCGGGCAGACTGCGGTAGGCATCGGGCCCCACCACCATATCAACCAGCTTTTCTTCTTCCAGGAGTTTCCCTTTCAGGCGTTCGGCCATACAACCCAGTACACCAATGAGGGCGCCGGAATTGTGTTTTTTAACTTTGCGAAGTTCGGTCAAACGTTTACGCACGGTTTGTTCCGCCTTCTCACGAATAGAACACGTATTTATCAGGATCAGGTCGGCTTCCTCGAAATTGCGGGTAGCGCCAAATCCGTTTTCGTTCAGGATGGAGGCTACGATCTCACTATCGGCAAAATTCATTGCGCAACCATAGCTTTCAATATAGAATTTTTTATTATATGCAGAAGGGTCATTTACAAAGGGAGCATAAGCTTCTCCCTGCCTGGTTTCTTCGTGCATGGTATGATTCATCCGCTCTAACATCAACAATTCAGTTTTTGGGATGGCAAAGATAACCAAAAAAGGGTTTCAATGACAGGTTGGCAGGGAGAACAGTCTGAACTGGGATTTATTGGATGGTTGGGAAATGGTTAAGTAGTTGGCTGAAATGGTTGCAGACAGGCTGTAGCGGAATGCTCAGGGAGTTGTCTAAGAGTGGTCAGAGAGTTGTCTAGGAGTTGTCTGGGAATGCTCATACGCACTAGTATTCCTGTACAGGATCCAGAGCATACCAGGACAATACCCAGAG
>NZ_JBJMLX010000545.1:0-43363 GCF_045805085.1 Niastella sp. | reverse complement strand
GGATGGTGCGGATCGTCATTCAACAGGGTCAGGTTATGCGGATCAGGTACTGTTTTCCCAAGGAAATCATCTTCGTCTATAGCCGCAGGTAAATAGGTGTATAAAGAAGAAGCCCAGGTACCCCCGGAAACTGATGAAATAAAAAAGACGTCCTTGAGGACATCCAGGTACTTCAATCCACGTAATTGACCCATCGCGGCCGACAGGGCACGCGAGCCGCCGCCCGAAAAACATACGCCGACAAAATTTGCACTGGAGGATGCGCGAAAAGACCGTTCCTGCGATGCCAGATCCGTCATTGGCATCGGATAAAGTTCAGCAATAAAATTAGCTTTTACCCGGTCGGTCATACGCTGTTCTTACACTTAATTAAACCGGAGCGAATTGATATAATTCTTTATAAGTGGTGAATTATTATCTTCCAGTGCGTATTTATGCAATTTGCCCAATTGTTAGACACGCTGCTCCATTGTTAAGATAGGTTGGTCTAAAGTTAGTTATAGATGAGTCATAGTAAGTTATTAATGCGGCATAATACATTAGATGTGTGGTAAAGTCAGGAAGTTACCCAATTATTTGAAGTATCAAAATGTTTTTGGGGAGCAAAGAACCTGGAATTGTAGAAATGAATTATTTTTTGACAACTCCTGCTTATTGCGTGACAACATTAGCACATTGAATGACACAATTGGCTTATTATGTCACGTCTTTGCATCATTGGATGACACAATGAGCACCTGGCCAGGTCAAAATGGATCAGGCGATACCCAAATCGTATCCTGTCTTAACGAAAATGAGCCCGGTCCGGATCAAAATTAGTTATGTCTTATCGAAAATTGATTGGTCAGACCTCGAAAGTAATTTATGGAAGCTGTCATTTGATTTATGGAAGCCTTCATACAACTTATTGTAGCCTTCAACTAACTTATGGAGGCTAACAACTGATTTATTGAAGCTATCAACTGATTTATTGCATGAAATAATGAGCACCTTGCCTCTTGAATATGAAGTGTCCGCCGCTAAACTTGTTTATTGGGGCTGCCATCTGAATTATTGACACTTAAAAATAGAATATGGCGCCGGCCATATTGATTATTGAAGGTGGAAAATGAATTATGGAACCTTAAAACTGAAAAATGATCGCTTTCGCAAAATTGGAGAAGGTTCTTATCCGATAGATGGAGATTGCCAGTCTATCGGGTGAGGTCAATACATGCATCAGAGAACCATCATATTGATTTGACGCCCTACCTCTTTGCGGTGTAAAGCCAGCAAATTGAAATGGGAGACGTGCATTGTGCAACATCGCCCCATAAAAATGAATAGCAGCTTAATCAACTTGAATAGTGGACCTCTCCAAATTGAATGATGAAGTCACAAATTGATTGTAGACTCCAGGTTAGGGTCCAGGCATCTCAGGCAATCAAAAGCAGAGAAAATATCTTTTCGGCACCCCCTACTTTTCAAGCTGATCCAGTATACTGCCTGAAACATAATTTCATCTTAAAAGTGTCTGCTAAAAAATTATTTCTGACTCTCTAAACCTTTAAAGTCCGTAAAGCCAATTCCATTATAACTTTACTCAGCAACCGCCTTTGCGAGGGGCACGTTTATAAATTATTTTACTATCTCGTTCTACATAGTCGCCAGATATCATTGGACATGAACCCTTGGGAGCGTACAATACATTAAATACACTTCGGCTGCTTATCATTATTTTGTCGTTCACTTTCAGGTTATGCAATTGCTGAAATTCATTAGATTTTTCCGTCCCAAAACCAAGAATATAATCGTAACCATTAATCCTGACCTTTACTCCGAAACCTGATCGTGAGCCTGGCGGATAAAGAGAGGTTACAACAGCCTCCATTGTCATTTCACCAGCAGACAGTGCCATTTGGGTTGATTTTTTAGAAGTTTCATTTTTGATTTCGTGATTAGCAAATACTAGTCCGCTTACCACAACCAGCGGTAAGATGAGCGCATAAATAACTTTTTTCATATATTTTGTAGGTTTAATTAACATAGATATATCTCCTGATGATGCAGCAATCAAAATGTTTCCGTTTCTATCTTGCTTCATTTATCTTTTACTATCGGGCAGGTTTAACAATGATTCTCCATCTGTATGGCATAAATCACGTTGCCGGAAACAGATAATTTAAACATCTTCCCTTTTACAGAAGGAAGTACCAGCTTCCATGTTTTTCCCTTGTCTGATGTCCTGTAAATACCGTCAGAATGACCACAAAAGAAGTTTTCACCCACCTGGATAATTGAAGTTTTGTACTCTGGCGCCGGAAGGGCAGCTTCTTTAGGATGCCAAACTGAGTCAGCGCCTTGTGCCGGATTGCCGGCATTAATGGGCCGCCAGGGTGAGTCAATAATAATTTGCGCCTGAAGGCCGGCATCAATGGGCTGCCAGGTTTTTCCGCCGTCGTAGGATGTTCGTACTCTCCTGGTCCTGGCCGCTGTACTGTAATTAATGGCAGCGAATCCACCTTTGATGCATGCTACATCGATGCCCACGCCGCCCTCACTGACCACCAACTCCCAGTTTTCACCTTTATCGGTCGATCTAATTATCCCTCTATTGGAAGTGGCCACCATAACACCATCCGACTCTGCCAATTTCCCTAACAGGCCCCATGCATTGACCCGTTTCCATGTTTTTCCATTGTTTGTGGATCTAAAAAGGCCCTCGTCGGTGCCGATGAAAAGGATGCCTCCGGCAGTTTCTAAAACAGTGCGTACTTTCTTCTCCTGCAAATCTGTGAATATCGGCGACCATGCATTTGTTCCGTTTAGTTTTTGTAAAATGGGGCTATAGTAATTGTATGCAAATATCCCGGACTTACCAGGGGCAATGTTGCTATGTTTGTCAGGAAAAATATCTTTGGTCCAAAAAGGAGCCGTGGAATTTGTGTTGCTGTGATATATCCAGTTTCCATCGGTTAAATAGAGCCCATTATCATCTGCGTAAAAAACATTTCTGCCCATACCGTAGTCATCCTGCACAGGTTCGGGCAGCCCATTGCTTATGTCCTGCCATGTTTGTCCGCCATCAGCAGATCTAAACACGATATTTGCACTTCTGGTGGTATCTCTTTTTTGATTTTGCTGACTATCAACTTGTATCGGCTGATTACAAGCTAAGAGGTATTGAAAAAGAAGCAAAAAAGCAAGGTTATGCATATTCATGGCAATAAATGATTCGTTGAAACAATAAAGTAAAGATATCCGGCATCAATTACCGGGAAGGTTTTTAGCAGTAAAAAGTTGTAAAAGATGCGTAAAACGTTTGTAAAACCAACTAAAACCGGGGGCTAATGGTGTATTTTGCAGGCATGAAGCCATATATTCTATTCGGGTCTTCCATCATAATAATTTTTATTTTAATTTCTGCTGTAGCTTCTATCAATAAAAAAGATGAAATTCCTGAGAAGCATTTAGAAGTTGTATTACGTGAAGTAGGACATCAGCTTTTACTTACAGCTAAAGATTCTACATCCAGAGTGCTGCCGGTTAAGCAATTAAATGAAAATACATACCAGATCTCCTTTCAAAATGACTTTGGGTTTATTTCGGATACACTCATCAATTTAGTTCAACGAACATTTCAAAAAAACGGCCTGGCAAACAATTATATAGTGAGTTTAAAGAATTGTAAACCAAAGCAAACTGTCTTTGCATTCGAAATAAATCGCCAGGCAGGCAATTTAACACCTTGCGGGAGGCGTAAGCTGGAGGTTGGTTGTTATGCTATTGAAATTGAATTCTTGAAGAAAACTACATTTAATTACTTTTTGTTGTTGCTATTAATTATTCCTTTGAGTGTTGTTGGATTTTATGTAAAAAATAAATTCCGGAAAGAAGATGAGAAAGCATCAATCCCCGATAATAATGATTACCTGCAATTAGGAAGCTTTAGATTCTACGCAGATAATAATATGCTGAAAACTGAGGATAAAAGTATTACGCTTTCGGAAAAAGAAACAAAAGCACTAAAAATATTTGCAGAAAATATAAATCAGGTCGTAGAAAGGGAAAAACTGATGAAAGAGATTTGGGAAGATAAAGGCTTAGTAGTCATCAGTAGAAATGTGGATGTATTGGTATCTAAATTACGTAAGAAATTAATCGACGATAACTCCATTAAATTTATTAACGTACATGGCAGGGGTTACAAATTTATTATTGAGTAGATCCCAGTTAAAAATCAAGTAAAGTGTAAATTAATACACAATTGATCTGTTAACTTGGATAATTCCTGGAGAAAAACGCATCAACCACATGCTGGTCCTGCGGAAAATTGTGTACCTCCACGATGCGGTCGCCATCGAACCTCCACAGCAGGCACGACATATTGTGCAGGTTATCTTCGCCTGGCAGGTTGCTCCAGTTCGTATGGCAATCGATCACATAAGTATCATTCAGGCCCATTACGATGGGCGCTGCTTTGAAGGCGCACTTTTCCAATTGACGAAAATAAGCCAGCACTTCATCGATGCCTTTTTTGGTGCCGCTCAACGGATGTTTGCCGGGAATATGCCATTCTATATTTTCATCGAGGATCGAACGAAGCTTGTCCATATCATTATTGGCATAAGCTTCAAAAAAACGGTGGATCAGAATAAGATTTGGATGCGTTGCTTCCATAACGTAAGGTGGATGTTGGTTATATAATTTCAAACTGCATTTTATTAAGAACCACAGAACAGGCAGCAAGGTCCTGAACGCCCAGCCCCACCAGTTTTACCAGGGTAATGGTACCTGGCCCGGATAGCCGCTCATTGTTCCGGAAGGCCACGCCAAGTTCGGTTGTCTTCTGCTGAAGATATGGATTTTTTGCCAGTGCGCCTGCATACTCTCCACAGTTTGTATTCAACTCCAAAGAATCTACATAAATATGATCTGCCATAGTAAAGCAATCTTCGTCGATCTCTTTTTTAAATGCATCGTCGGCTCCAATGGCAGTAACATGCTGTCCTTTTCTTAACCATGATCCTTTTATAATAGGTTCTTTGGCCGATGTGGTGGTTATGATCATATCCGATGCCCGTACGGCAGATTCTGCCTGTTCGCCACAAAAGATCTGTATACCTGGCATATCCCTTTCCATCTTTTCTTTCAATTGCGCGGCATGACCGTTATTTCTACCATATATAATTATTTTCGACAACTTTCTCAGCTTACTTAGCGCCATGCATTGAAAATAAGCCTGCTTACCCGTACCTATTACCGTTAACGTATCGGCGGCCGGATGGCTAAAGAAATCTGTTGCAACAGCTCCTGCAGCGGCAGTACGCAAATCGGTCAATAGTCTTTTATCTCTAAGAATAGCCGTTGGTTCCCCCGTAAGCGCATTGAATAAAAAGATCGCTCCATTGGTAGCAGGTATACCGTTTTGCAGGTTTCCGGGGAACATGGTAGCAACTTTCACAGAAAAATAGTCATAACCGTTTATGGCTGCCATTTTTATATGCGCATCACCACCATTGGAAAAATGGAAAAGTTCTATAGGCGCCGCAATCAGCTTTTCGGAGGAATAATCAATGAATGACTGTTTAACAGGCTCAAATAGATCTTCTACCGAAATAACCTGATTGATTTCATCAAAACCCAGATTGATCATACAAATTAGTTATGTCTTTACAATAATAAAATTCCGTTTTAGTTTACCCGGCTCTTCTCATCTTCGGCTCCTGTCCCGCGGTTCCTTCTCTCTTTCACTTTTTGATTGCCAAAAGGCAGCGAATAGGTAAGCCTGATTGCCCGATATAGCAAATCGGCATTGATGGTATTATATAAATTCTTTTGCACGTCTTCAGCCACAAAATGAAATTGCATGGTATTGAAAATGTTCGACACCGATAATCCAACCGTACCTTTTGCACCCCATTGTTTTCGCACGCCTGCATCCATGCTGCCATATGGCTTCTGAACCAATATGCCGACGATGTCGCCCGTTCTAAGAAATCCCGACACCTCTACCGCCCAGTTGTTTCCCAAAACGGCACGCTGTACACCATTAAAGCTCCAGATGGATTTATTTCTTTTTACGGCACTGCCTTCATACACCAGGTCGGCCTGCTGCCTTATGAAACTGACAGTATAATTACCCGAGAGCCAGTTGAGGTAGTTTACAGGAATAGTCAGCAACGCATTGAATGTTTTAAGCCGGGGAATATTTTCAGATGAATAAAACAGTTTATTGGTAGCTGAATCGATACGCGGCTGGTACATCTGGATGGAATTTTTTTCGGTAGTGTAGGAAACCGACAGAAAATATTTCCTGAACTGCACGTCTGTTTTTACAGTACCGGAAAAAGTGGGTTGCAGGGCTGGGTTCCCCGTCAAAAATGTGTTGGGGTCCTGGTAATACGTAAAAGGCGCCAGATCATTAAAGGTCGGGCGGGTAATTCGCCTGTTATATGAGGCACTCCAAGTCATATCATTGCTGAGCTTATAAGAAACCAGTGCATTGGGAAACAGATTGCCATAATGCCTGCTTACAATATCTTTTTGCCAGGGGCTTGAAAGATTTGAGTTTGTATATTCATACCGCATTCCCAACCGCACGTTCATGCGATTGATGGGGTTTGCATTCAATGATACATAGAAGGCGGAATAATCTTCGCGCAGGGCATGGACTGTCGAAAGGGCGCTGTCTTTTTCCCTTAGATTCTGCCCCAGGCGGTAAAATCCTACATTATTATCGAAACGCAAAACGGTTGTTTTTGCTCCTACGCTCAATTCTGTAACGGAATCGAGATGTCTTGAAACATCCACCGCTGCCACTTTAAAATTTATAGGTGTTTCCTTGGTGGTTTCTATCCGTTCCTGGTACAGCAGGTTACCGGCGCTGTTGTAATACGCATTCGTGTAGTTAACCGGGTCGCTGTTTTTATAATAAACGTAATCTGCATTGAAAGTAATGATCGTCTTCGTATCAGGCATGTGCTGAATATTGAAATTTGCGCTGTAATTCTTCCAATGATTCAATTCTCCGTTATCGATAGATATCATGGTGTCTACATTTCCTTTTGAACTAAGGGAGGCAGTATTGACCGCCCGTAACCGGAATTTATTGTCGTAACCCGACATAAGTATGCCGGCGGTTGTTTTGCGGCCCAGATCAATATCGAACCCTATACGCCCATTGATAGTAGGTATCCTTGTCTTGCGGTCGGTGATGGAATAACTTTCCTTTATTATGCCTTCGTCGGATACTCTTCGATAAAATGTGGTGTAAGGTTTATTGCGTGTGTACGAGTAGGCAACATCGCCAAATAAGTTGATGTGGCTGGCACGGTAATTAAAATTACCCGAACCAGCACCCAGCAAGCCTTTTCCATACCCACCCGTCAGCGAAAAAGAACCGTTCAAACCATCAGCCGGATTTTTTTTAAGTACAATATTGATAAACCCGGCGTTACCTTCAGCATCAAAACCTGCCGGCGGACTGGTGATGAACTCTATCTTCTGAATATTACCCGAGCCGAGGCCCTGCAGCATTTTCACCACATCACCAGCTGGCATATAATTGGGCCTTCCGTTGATCATTATTACAACGCCTTTTTTCCCATTCATCGAAATAGTACCTTCCTGGTAATTTACTGTAACACCTGGGCTGGTGGCAATCATATCCAGTGCGGTACCACCTGTTGAAGCAATGCTATTGGCAACGTCGAGCAGCATACGATCGGGTTGCATGGTAATCTGGTTTCTTCGCCCCGAAACGGTTACAGATTGAAGATGGGTAGTCTGCTTATCGAGATAAATAGTATCGGTTACATTTTCCGTGGAACCGGCCTTTAATCCCAGGGCCGGGCTTGTGTAAGTCAGATATCCTTCAGAAGTGGTTTTCAATATGTACAGCCCGGGTTTAAGATTGCTGAAAATAAACAAACCATTGCTATCGGATGCAGTGCCTGCTGCCAGCGAAGAATCTCCCGATCGCAGCAAATGCAGCGTAGCGCCTTCTATGGGTCTGCTATTCCGGTCTGCTATAACTCCTTTCAATATGGCCTGCGCCATAAGATTATTGACCAGTAACAGGAAACAAATTACAGTAAGAAGTTTACGCATATTCTCATGTTTACTTTTGGATACCCCGTTTAAATTATTCAGCAAACCGGATCATGGCATCGATAATATTTTTCTCATTACCGGCATAGCGTTGAAATACAGATTGCATATGGTGCATTGATCCCATGATCTTTTTATTGCCATGCACCAGGTCGATCCTTTTCAATATATCGGCGGGCTGGTCGTTTTCTATATCTCCCAGTACGCCCAGGTGGTGATAGATCACCCTGTCGGCTATTCCTAACTGGTCGCTGTTTTTTGCTGTTACCCAGGGATAAATGACCATTGGAACGCCAAAGTGAATGGCTTCCTTTACAGATCCGGCGCCCCCTTGGGTAATGAACACCGCCGCCTTTTTTAACAGATGTAGCTGCGGGGCGTATGCGCAAATATGTATATTGGAAGGTAACCCGCTCAGGTCGATTTCGTTGATAACATTACCTACCGACATAACCAATGTCATACCGGGCCTTTGCGTAAACGCTGCAATCATGCGATCATAAAACGATCTGCTGTTCTTATACAAATTGGTCATGGAGCCCAGTGAACAATAAATGAGCGGGCTATCGGGCAAAACCGGGAACGAGCCATTGACTTCGGGCCGGGTTGTATCGATGAACGGACCTGCAAACCAGGTATTTTTATTTTTTCTTCTCGGGAAGTCGAATTCCAGCGGATACAAAATGATCTCGGGCACATGCAGGATCCTGAAATATCCTATCCGGTTCTGCCGGCTTATATATTTTCCCGAGGGATCGAGCCCCGCTTTTATCACCAGTTCATCATAATATGATTTCAGGTCGCCCGATTGCAACAGCTCCCTTGCGCGCCGGTTCTCTTTTCTCCAGGAAAATACATTGGTAATGTAGGTAAACAGGTTCCTTTTCTGCATGATACGATACCCTTCGGTAAGTAAAAATGGCGCCCTGTCGCAGCATGGCCAGGTTTGGATCATAATAAATCTTTGCCGGCATCCCTGCAGCAGAAGGCCCCAACTCCAGAAACTTACTTCTACCAGGAATAATGCCGCGTGGTATTTTGAAACCAGGAAGGAAACCAGATCCTCCACCTTCATCACTTTTGCGTTTTCATCGCGTACAGCCGAATTCTGAAATAAGAAACCATGTTGTACAATATGCTGTTCGCATTTTACGGTAGATACATACACTACTTTATATCCACGTTCCTGAAAGTATAAGCCGATTTTATAGGTAGGCAAAAGATGGCTCACAAAAGGAGCCATCACAAACAGAACTGTTTTGTTCCTTTGCATGTTGCAGTAATCGTTTAATGTTCATTTTTTAACGTTGTATGTACCGCACTTTCGGGATTGAATAGCTTTATTTCGATATCGCTATGGCGCGGTAAAGCAAGGGTAATGATATGATCATTGGCTATAAATCCTATAAACCGGTATTGAAGAAAGTGCGCGTATTCGCCGGTGTAAAAATTATCGTATTGTTCCCAGTTGGTGGTTTTGAAGAACCTCATATCTACGGTTATTCCGCACCCCAGTACTTTCGAAAGCGCTTCCCTGGCGCTCCAGGCATGCATAGCCGATAACCCCATCTTCTCAAGCGCCTGCAATTCGTCGGCTTCCATTGTGCGCAACAGGCTCGGAGGGTATTGCGTCTGTTCTATATCCAGGGCCAGCGGATGCTCTGCATCAAAAACGAGTGAACCCGCCAACTCCTTTTTATGGGCAATGGAAATACGTAAATTGTGACCGCAACCGGTATCGCACAATACAGGTTGACCAAATACGCTGTTTGCCACTTCAATCTCATGCCACCCCTTCTCTACATAAAACCTGCGCACCAGGTCTTTGGTGAGCAGCCTGGAAAGAAAAAATTCAGACTGCCTGGCGCCATTGTACATATCGTACTGCCACTGCTCGCGCGCGCTCAAAATATCGGCAGGATATATACAGGGCAGTGAATGGCCGCTAAGGCTCAGATAAGCGGTATAGCCCGACGTTTGCCGCCGGAATATCAATTTATAAATGACTGTATTCTCCATAATAATTAAAATGCCCCGGGTTACAAACTATAACTGTTATTTATTCATCGCATGAACTGCTTTCAATACAAGTTTCATACTGCGTGCATCCGATACGCTCCATTGACGGTATTCCGTCAGCGCAAGTAATCGCTCTTCTTCGGTTATATAGGAATCATCTACCATTTGCTTTCCTCTTGTCTCTGCTACTACTGCCCATATATCGATATGAGTAGCAAATCCTTCCTCTTCTTTTTGCAAATATTCCGATTGATCGTGCTGTTCTGTCAACTGCAACCCGTTTTCTTCCATCATGGCACCCACATGTTGCCCTATTTGATTGTCCATCCCTGCATCGGCACGCCATTGCAGAAAAGCCTGGTAAAAATGCTGCATGCTGGCAGGAGGTTCGGGCTCCCAGTTTATAGCGGTATGGTCATAGTCGAGTACACACAAAATACCATTTGGCTTGAGCAGGCTTTTCATGCTGGCTACCACAACCTGTGGATTTGCAATCCACTGGAGCGTGCGGGCTGTAGTAATTACGTCGAAATGAAGGTTGGTGCTGAAATCGAGTATGTCGGCACAATAAAATGACAGGTTCTCTATAGCAGCAAATTGTGTTTTAGCCTGGTTGATCAGGTTCTCACTGCGATCTACCCCGATAACCAAGCCTTCAGCGCCTACGTACCCGGTGATACCGTGGGTGATTGCTCCACTGCCACAACCTACATCCAATACCGTTTGTCCGGGCTTCAATACCTGTATCAGATTTGCATTCGATTTAGTGATCGTTCTTGTGTCTAATACGGAATTGGTGCCCGCTGGCATAGCTGCTCTTTTTTTTGAAATGGAATCGCTCATATATACGTTCATTTATTGTAAGAAACAGGAGCCTTTAATTGCTCCAGCAATTTTTTCCGATCGGTTTTGCCGTTTACATTTACAGGCAGGGGTTCAGCAGTGATCACAATTTTTGCCGGCACCATGTAAGCCGGCAATTTAGAACGGCAATAACTTCTTATCGATTCTTCTGCAATTGCCTGGCCAGGACCGGCATACAGAAAAAGGATAATCCTGGGATTGTCATCTCTATGCTGGTATACGGCCACCGAGTCGACCACTCCTGTGTATTCCTGCACCACCTGTTCTATCTCGTCAAGCTCTACCCTGTTTCCGTTGATCTTGATCTGTGAATCTTTTCTTCCATGAAAATAATAGTTTCCATCAGCAGCGCGAGACATAAGATCACCGGTTTTGTATACCCGGTTTGTGTTGGAACCAGTGAACATATCTTTGGTCAATTTCTCGCGGCTTAAGGCTTCATTATTCCAATAGCCATTGAACAAAGCGCCATTGCTGACCCAAAGTTCTCCTGGCACATCAACGGCCGTAATGAGTTCGTCATTATCATCGACGAGGTAGAAAATATTGCCCGGATAACCTTTTCCGATCGACACTTGTGTATCGGGACTTGTAATAACGGGTATATCGTAAAATGAAAAGGCGATACATTCAGTTGGTCCGAAGCAATTGATAATTCTAAGCCCCGGTAGCTTTTGCTGCAACACCATGATATTCTGAACCGGGAATTTATCGCCGGCATATAGAATGGCTTTCAGTTCGGTCAGTTGAGTAATTCTGTCTGCCGCAGAGCCAATGATCATGGTCCATACCGTAGGTACCGAATGAAACTGGGTGACGCGCAAACGAATCAGTTCATCGATCAGTTTCTTTGGCGTGTAAGCCAGCGCCTGGGATAATACTGAGAAACAAGCTTTCGATCCCCAGGCCAGGCCCAGGTCAAGAAGAGACAGATCGAATTGTAAAGGAGCGATGGTCCCTATATTGTCGCTGGTACTGACCCTGCAATGGCTGAGCATGCCGTTAAAGAAACAAAGCACCCCTTTATGTGTCATGGGTATGCCTTTGGGGTTGCCCGTAGTGCCAGATGTGGAAATGATGTAAAGAGTATCATTTTCGGTGACCTGGGAATGGTCGTGCATTTTTGCCTCCCGTAAAGGGGCCGTGCGCACTATCCCCTTCGTTACATTACAAAACGGAATGGCATCGTTCAGCAGATTGTTTGGATTATCATCTTCTGTTAATACGGCTACCGGCTCATATACCTCGATGATCTTTTGTATTCTGTTAGCAGGTTCATAGGGGCTAACGGGAATATAAATTACACCCAGGCGGGAACAGGCCAGTTGCATACAAATAGCAGACAAGCCGTTTTCCATCAATATCATCACCCGTTCGCTCTTTGTGATGATCGCATTGCGCAGGCCTTGTTCAAAAACAGTTACCTGTTCAATGATCTCTTTATAAGTGTATTCGTTTTGTTTAACTTTTAAGATCACCTTGTCATCGGTATAGTCCGACAATAAATATTCATGAAAAAGCATAGTCGTTCAATTATTAATTGCTGTGATTAAAGCGCTTCCCCACATAAAAGGTCCGGTGGAAAGCAGCAGGAGCTGCTGCGACTCTTGCAGGGCGCCGTTCATTTCCAGGAAATCGCAAAGATTGATGCACAGATCCGAGGCGCATACATGTCCATATCTTGCTGTGTTGTTGGTAAACGCTTTGCTTTCGGGAATTTGTATGAGCCTGCAGTAGCTCCTGCAAATATTATGACTGTAATTATGGGTAAAAACGCGCGTAATGGTTTTGCGGCTTTCTTCCCTTTCTGCAAACGTCTTTGCGGTTACTTCCCTTATGCCCTGCCCTACCGATTTGGTATAGTGGAGGAAATCCTTATCAGGATCAAGCATGCCGGCAGCGGCATGGGCAACCTGGTGTATCGATTGCAGTTCATATCCCGAATAGTTGTTTACAGATAGCAGGCAGGCACATGCCCCATCGCTGCCTACAGCAATATCGGGTGGGGCTAACCTGGTAGAAGATCCGGAAATGACATCGGAAGTAACTACCAGTACATGTTTGTAATCTCCCGACCTTATTCCCTGGTATCCCTTATGAATGGCAGTGAGAAAATTACCACAAAACGAAAAAGACGAAACAAGCGGAAAAGCATTGACCAGGCCATTGTCAAGTAAAAACCGGCACAACTGCAGATGCGAAATATTATCAACGGCTCCCAGGGAGCCGGTAGACAAAATGAATGCATCTATCTCCTTAGGATCGATGCTCACTTTTCGAAATAATTTTTCCATGCATTTTGCAGCCAGCTCAAATATGGAAAGGTCGCTGGTACGAAACCTGGAAAAACCAGCCTCTTTGAATTTTTGGATCTGCGCTTCGTTCCCCCTTAGGGAACGAAGCCTTTCAATGCCATATTCATGTTCTCCTACCTCATAGGAAAAACCTCCTATATATACATTATCTGTTTTGTCTGCGTTCATAAGGTTTTTATAACAGGTTATCCTTTATAGAGGGCAGTTAGGAATTTATTTCGGTTTGAAGCATTTTTTCCACTATAACGTTCTGCAAATTCTCCCAGCCTTTGTTTTTCGGGAATGCTTTCTATTTCTGTAGCCTGCTTTGTTCTGGCTGATTTTATTTCATTTTCTATTCTCGCTATTTCATCGATATAAGTCATCAGTATTGTACGAAGGTTGCTTCTTTCAAGCCACAACCTGAATGCTGAATCGACCCGGATAGCCTGATTCTGCTCCAGGAAATTGAAAAGGATCAAAGAGCTCCTGGTATCGTAATTCTCAACGGGATCTGAATGGGTGGCATATCGCAATAACCGTTCGAACAGGATCAATTCAGCATAGAAATACGCATCGTAATAACCATTACGGGCGCTTTCCATACATTCAAGCACAGCCAGCACATCTACCCGGGATTCTTCAATAGCCGAGTTATTTTTGGTGCTTTTTATTTTCAGGTTTTCAGCAAGTGGTAAATCGCCGGTTGAATGAAAATATTCATGCAGGTAATGCCAGGTAGCAAACGACTTCAGTAATTCGCCTTTCGATAACCTTTTCAGCCGCCAGAAGGCCTTGTCAGAAATGTATTGTTCCAGTACCGGCCTGCCATACTCTTCAAAACGCCGTACAAACACATTTAAGAAATAAAATACGCTAAACCGGTCGGTAAAAGGACGCAAAGCCCTGAAGTTTTCCGGGAACAACGCCACACAGGTCGGGTATTGATCGAAACCTTCTGTACAACTTTCGATGTTGATACTTGTGGCCATCGACAATTTGAATTTTTCCAGGAAATGTGCATCAGGCATTTCTATATTGTACACAAAGGCGTCAAGCGATAAATGTGTATTATAAGGCGCTTTGAAAAACGAAATAACAATAGGCTCTCTTTTTCCGAAAACAAAGTCTCTGGTATCGGAAAAATCCAACGGGGCATTCACCGATCTTTTGCAATCGTTCAGGAATATTTCAACCGTCCTGAATTGCAAAAAAGGATGCAATGCGTTTTCGAGTATGTTCAGGTCTTGTGTTGAAAGCGTATTATCAGCAGCACCGGTAATAGCCGATCGTACCGAGGCTACAGCAGCTACCAGCTCATAATAATCCGGGTCGAGTGTTTTAATCAGATTTTCCATTTAAATCAGGTTTTTAAAAATCAAGGGTAATTTTTCCTGCACCTTTTAAATAGTTCTCCATGTTCATTTGGTCAGAGATCCTTTCTCCCGATTGTATACGTTGGATGCAGCAGCCTTCTTTTTTGTTTTTGAATTCAGCCGCTTTTATGATCAATCGCAACGCCTCCTGCCTGATAAGTATCAGGCCGTTCTCATCTCCAATCAACCAATCCCCCTTTCTGAACCTGTTGTGGTCGATCAGCAGTTCTTCGGGGAAGGGTTTGATTGCTGATCCCAGCTTTGCCGGTTTGATAGAAATCCCTTTTGCCCAAACCGGTACGCCAAGCCGGCGAATCGCCTCCACATCCCGCACATGACCAAATACCACGATCCCTTTGAGTTTTTGCAGCCGGGCGCTTTCAGCAATGATATCTCCCAGCAACGCATCATAATGATAGGTGTCATCTGTTTCGCACAGGTCGTTGATCACCAGTACATGGTTTTCGGGAATCGCATGCAGTGCATGTATTACCGGTAATATGTGTCCTCTTGTTTCAACCAGGAAACAGGGGCCGGTAAGTTTAAGGGCCGGCGTGTAGTTTATCAGCTTGCTTTCGATGATCGTGGCATTGCCATAACTTCGATCCCACAACAGCGTTGTAGACAATGGTTCAAGATGGGAAAAATAATATTGGTCGTCAAAAATCAGATTTTGCATGTTCAACAGGAATTAATCTAAGGTTTGAAAATGTTTTGATCGAATGGCCGGACATTGGGTCGTCGATATGCGCATTCACTGTATACAGGTGCAGGTGGCGAAGAAATTGCTTCAGAAAAAGGATCAGTTCCGACTGTGCCAGTTGAATACCCAAACAGGCATGTTTACCTTTACCGAAACTAAAATTTCCCGCCGGCTTTTTCCCTTCATCCTTATTGGCGCTGGCCATTACAATGGTCACCGTATCGTTTTTTTTCAAAGGTTTATTTTTGTAAACGAAGGGAGATCGCACAAACCGTACTGTTGAATGCAAAGGCGGAAAATCACGAAGCGTTTGATCTACAAATTCCCGGATCCATTTTTCATTGTTACTGTTTTCCAATGCATGGCCACTGTTCGAATACAAATTAACCATCAAAGAATTGAAGCTGGCGATGGTGGTGGCCATACCTGCAGTAAGCACCATGGTTAATGTGCTCAGCAGATCGTCGCGGTTCTCAAATGCAGACAGGTCCAGGCGGGCAAGCATTCCTGAGGGATTTACCGAGATCCGTCCATCCATACATTGTTCCAGCAGGTCATAAATATCGAGCCTGCATTTGTTGGCAATCTCCAAAGAGTTCAGCGGGTTGTCGATATACCTGATCAATGTATACAACCTTTCAAAAGTAAACGTCTCCCACGATGCATCGATGCCATATATCGCCAGGATGGCCAAAACGGGGATCCTGTTAGAGATGCTTTTCTCTACATCTATCTCTTTCTGCCCGTCACCAAGAGCCTCGGACAATACCTGGCTTATGATGCGGTTTAAAAAATATTCTTCGTAATGCTTTACCGCTTTTACCGAGAAGTAGGAACCGATGATCTTTTTAGTTGCGGTAAATTTTTCATCGTCGCTGTCGAGCATAGTTTTTCCAAAAACCTGACGGGTTGACCGGAAAGGGTAATCGACAGTCATGTTTTCCGAGCGGAAGAAAAAATCTGCATCTTCCTTTGTGCTGGCAAAGTAACAACGCTGTTTTTGAGAATAGGTAAGATTATTCTCACTTCTTAGTTCTTCATACTCCTTCCATACTTTATCCATACAGTCAAATTTAATATGAGTATTTCCGTTTTATTTTTGAACCAGCGTACGGTACATGGCATCTACCGTATGGAAGTTGCTTATAAAATTGCTTTCCACGCTTATTTCTTTGCCCAGCAGATCTTCCAGGAATAAGATCAGTTCCATGATCCTGAAAGAATCAACCAGGCCTGCATCCCAAAGATTGGTGTTATAATCGATAGCGGTCAGTTGCGACTCTTCATTGGTAACATCATTCAGGAGAAACTTTTCTACGTGTTCTTTAAAAACTGATTTTTCCATTGCTTATATTTTTATTGGTTGAATTGTATTGACTATTTTGTTTTTTCGTATAAACCTGGTAGAGAGCGTAATTGCTGAAAGTCCCAGCCCGGTCAGCAACCCGATCCAAATGCCGGCGGCGCCTGCCCCCAGGCGGAATGCAAGCAGGTATCCCAATGGCAGCCCAATGACCCAATACGCAATGCTGATTATTTTTGTGGGCGCCTTAATATCGCGCACACCGCGTAAAATACTGGTTGATACAATTTGTACAGAGCTGATGACCTGAAAGATCGCTGCAAACACAAAAAGCATAGCAGCCAGGGAGATAACATGTGCGTCATTGTTAAAAAGCGCGGGTATCAGGGCACTGCCCAGGAAGAAGAACAAGGCACATAACAGTCCATATACCAGGGCCATTGCCAGGGCGCCTTTCCCGATCAGCCAGATCTCACCCGCATCGCTTTTTCCCCAGGCCGTGCTGATGCGTATGGAACTACCCTGGGCAAAACCAAAGGCCCCCATGAACGCAAAAGTGGCGCAGCCCATTACAATTTGATGGGCAGCCAATTGAACAGGCCCAAGCATGCCCATAAGGATACCCGACAATGCAAAGGCAAACACTTCTACACCTGCCTGAATGCTGGCAGGTATACCAATTTGTAGCAGGCGGCGTATAGCTGCGGCGCTCCATTGAAGCTGGTTTCTATGAGCAGAAAAGTAATGCCTGAATTCGCTGTGGAATAACAACACCAGGGCAAATACTAAAAAAAGAACCCAACGCGTAATGAGCGTACCATAAGCAGCGCCCACCAAACCCATCGCCCCAAAACCCCAGTGCCCGTATATCAGCAGCCAGTTAATAAAGATATTCATGGGCAAAGCCAAAACAGATAAGCACATGGCAGCCTTTGTTTTCTGTAAACCATCGGCAAATTGTTTCAACGTAAGAAACAGGAGCATTGGCAATAACGACCAACAAAGCACATGCAAATACCTGGCTGCCAGGATTGCCACCATTGCATCCTGATTCAAATGAAAAAGGATATTCCGGCCCAGGTCTAAACCTCCGGCAATCAGGAGCGCCGCCAGTAAGCAAAGCGTAAACCCATTAAAGAAGTAGTGTGAAACTTTGGCATGATCGGCCTGTCCATTGGCCGCTGAAACCATTTGAGCAACAGAAGATGTTATGCCAACACCCAAAACAAAAGGAATATTAATGACGCTATTGACAAGTGAGGCTGCAGCCAGTTCTCTATAACCGATTTGGCCTACCATCAATGTATCAATAAGGTGAAGCGAGAACTGAATAAGCTCGCCAATTATAATTGGCAGCGAAACAGATAAGGTTTTTTTAGCTTGCAAATCGAACATATAACGAATATGCGCATTACAAATATGAAATTAATTAATGCTGAAGGTTGTAACAGTGTAGACGTAAGTGTCAATCGGTTGTATACATATTACCTTTATTTGGTAAAATGCATACCAGTAGCCAGTTTCAAAGGGATGGTGTTAGCGGAAAACCTATACATAGTGTGCCTGTTAGGTTTATATAGTGAAGTAACGGTAATGTTTTTATATAAACAAATAAGGTTGTAATAAATTGGTAACTGTGACTTTTTTCGCCAAAAGCGTGCAGATTTAGGCGATAAGTGTGCAGGCATCAGCTAAAAAATACTTCCCGTGCCAACACTAAACTTTTGGCAGGCTTATATTCCTTTATAACCACCTTATAATTTGTAAAAACCGTAAAGCAATGGCGATACTATGGATTCCTGGGTGTTGTTGTAGTTGTTGTCCTGGTTCTGTTGTAATCATCCTTTTTTCGAAATCCAAGCAATCCAAGTAAGCCAAGCAAGCCTAAAAGTCCCCATTTGCCTGAATCATCCTTGTCAGTTCGATCAACGGTCCGGTAAGTTCCAGTGGTGTCATTTTGCGCCATCAGCGGGGAGGCAGCAGTCAGGCTACTGCATAAAATTACCGCAACAAAGGTTTTGCTAAGCTTTCTCATTTTATATTTTTTATGTGTGCAAACATTCCGCCCTGCAACATGCAGGACCGGATGCATTCACCGGGGCCGGCTTGACTAGATGTTTTCTATAAAAACTTTTGGGTATGTATGAGTGGTGACTTTTCAGACTATAGAGCAGGTACTTCAATTACTTAAATTAGCGTGCCACCCTGTAAGCTATATCCAGATAAAAGTATAGTTCTCTATTGAAATGATGTATCATGATTCAGCCTTTTAGCATTTACCCCTGCCGCCATGAGTACCAATATCCACATATAGACGCCACATTTTTTATGGCATGGAGACCATTTCTTTATCAATTTGAGAAGTCTGTTTCGTATCTCTTACAACTGCATATACTATAAGCGAGATGAAAATACATCCCGTAACATACCAGTAAAACAGCGACTCATGGCCGGTTTTCTTGAAGTATAACGCAAGGTATTCAGCCGTACCGCCAAAGACCGCAACGGTAAGTGCGTAAGGCAATCCTACCCCCAGCGCCCTTACTTCAGCAGGAAACAATTCTGCCTTAACAACGGCATTGATGGAAGTATATCCGCAGACGATGATCAGCGCCGCTAATATCAGGAAAAACGCACCCCACTCAGTAGTCGTTTTACTGATCGCCGTAAGAATAGGCACGGTGAATAAAGTGCCCAATATACCAAAGCCCAGCAGCAGCGGTTTACGGCCTACCCTATCACTCAGCATTCCGAACAACGGTTGCATACACGCGTAGATCAGCATTAGCCAGAAAGTTAGTTGTGTAGAACGTTCCTTGCTGAGATGTACCGTATTTACCAGGAATTTCTGCATATAGGTAGTATAGGTATAAAAAGCCAATGTTCCACCCATGGTAAGACCTACCACAGTAAGCAACGCACGCGGATGTTCCTTTAATAACGTGATAACAGATCCACGTTTTGCATCCTTTTTCTTCACCACAATGGTCTCCTGCATATGCTGACGGATGATAAGCGCAAACAATGAAAGTACCGCACCAATTACAAATGGGATCCGCCAGCCCCAGTCGTGTAATTGTTCTGAAGTCAGGAATACCTTTTGCAGCAACATTTGTACACCCAGTGCTATAAGCTGACCGCCTATAAGGGTAACGTACTGAAAGCTGGAATAGAAACCACGTTTTCCCGCCGTAGAGATCTCGCTTAGGTAAGTCGCGGAAGTACCATATTCTCCGCCCACGCTAAGACCTTGTATCAACCGGGCCGTCAGCAGGATAATGGGAGAAAGAACACCAGCAGTAGCAAAGGAAGGTGCCAGCGCGATCATAAGACTGCCTGCTGACATCAGCAGAACAGATAGCGTCATAGCTATTTTACGTCCGGCGCGGTCTGCAATACTGCCCAATAACCAGCCGCCGACGGGGCGCATCAGAAAGCCTACCGCAAAGATGGCTGCTGTATCCAGCAACTGAGCGGTGGAGTTACCTTTGGGAAAGAATACGGGTGCGAAGTATAAAGCAAAGGCGGCATAAGCGTACCAGTCGTACCATTCAACCAGGTTACCAACGGATCCTGTAAAGATCGCTTTCAGCCGTTTTGCCGTATCGTGTTTTTCAATATTTGTGGTGTTCATATTTTGTATTGGGTAGCCTTCTGTAATTGCTAAGAAACTACTTTGCATTTGAAAGATCAGCCAAAGTAATCAAATCCAATACAACCAGGATCCGATTTATTGAATTTTCCGGTATGTTATTCTTTTATTTTCATAAACAATGAAACCAGTCACTTTTCCTGCTGCGCCTGTTGCAAAACGAATATCCACCGGTTCATGCTTATCTATAAAAAACACAGTCTCAGAAGCAGGCAGCAAGGTGAATGTTTTGTTCTGATGCAAAGCAAGCAGCATATTTTCCTTTACCTGTAGCACAACGGTATCTTTATCCAAACCCACATAGGTTCCGGAATATTTCTTAAATATTTTGGAATTAATAGTGGTTGACTGAGCATATTCGAATTTCTTCTGCATTAACAGCCATTCATATAAACTTTCATTATTGTACGTGGAAGTCCAGCTATCATGTTCAGCTTCCGGGTATATTGTAAGTTTTGCAGAGGGGTTATAAGCCTGGAGTGCACTTATCATTTTTTGACTAAAAGCAAGGGGAACATTTTTATCCTTTGCTCCATGAAAACACCAAACAGGCGTATTTCGAAGTTTCCAGATATCAGTAGTATCTCCCCCGCCGCAAATGGGAACTATCGCTGCAAATTCTTCGGGGTGTTCAATGCCAAGGCTCCATGTGCCAAATCCACCCATGCTGAGCCCGGTTAAATATATCCTGTCAGGATCGACCCGGTATTTCTGCTTACAATTTTGCAAAAGGGCATACAAATCGGCAGTTGACCAACCCTTTTCCTGGGGAGTGGCTTGTGGAGAAACTACGATGAAAGGAAATTTCTTTCCCTGTGCAATGAGTTTGGGAGGGCCGTGTGTTTTAACCTTTTCCAGATCATCGCCCCTTTCCCCGCTTCCATGCAGAAAAAGCAGTAAGGGCCATTTTTTTAAAGTATCCTGTAAGTAACCGTCAGGAAGGTACAACAGGTAATTTACAGGCCTTATATATTGCTCATGCGTTTGCTGCGCCTCAGCATGCAGGCTTACCAGTGCCAAATAACAAATCACAAATTTCAGTAATTCTTTATTCATCATGTTTTTTTTACTTCTAATTTTTGCTTTGCTACTCCTGTTTGACGCTTTAGTGGTTCTACCGGTTACAATCATGATAAAGAAATACGCGTCCCCCGGTCGGATATGTGATTAGTGTTGAAATGTTGCTTTTTGTTACAGTCAGCGCCAGCCATTTATGATGTGATCAGTCATTCTTTTTAAAGTAAAAGGCCGCCAGATCTCTCCGTACGGCCTTTTCGTTTGTATATGTTGTTTATTATTTGAATTCCCTTTATTTATTCTCAATGCTGCCGGCTGTTCCGTGAGCGCCATTGCCATTGGCTGCATTTTTCCGGACCTGTTCCAGTAATTGCAATCCCAGCAGACCGCTGATCGGTCCGTTGGTGGCGTCCCCTCCTCCCCCGATCAGGATATCGGGCATGATCTTGATCTGTTGAGCGCCTATTGCCTCCATGACAAAGTTTTCACCCAAATGCCCCCCTTCAACGAAATCGTTTTCGTAAATAAAAAACAATTACTTAATATGTGGGCGCATTAAAAATGCGCAACTTCAGTGATCGGCAAAATAATGCACGACCAAACCATACACACAAAAACCTGCCTGTAAGATTTTTAAACCGGTTACATTGTTATAATTAACTGCATGAGGCCTAAAAAGATCTGGTTTTCGCTACAGATGCTGTATTTGCTTGCACTTTCCTGCAAACAGGAACCCAATACTTTATTTACCGAAGTAGCCACCTCCCACTCCCACATCGATTTCACCAACGCCATTAAGGAAGATAAAGACTACAATGTGCTTACCTATGAGTATATCTATAATGGGGCTGGTGTAGCGGTTGGCGACCTCAACAACGACGGATTGCCTGAGGTGATGCTTACCGGTAACATGACACCTAATAGACTCTATTTGAATAAAGGCAACCTGCAGTTTGAAGATATTACCGAAAAAGCCGGTATCCAGGGCCGGCCTAAATGGAAAACCGGCGTTGTTATGGCCGATGTAAATGGCGACGGCCTGCTCGACATATATGTTTGCTACTCAGGCCCCGGTACCGACGACCAAAGGGCCAATGAATTATACATCAATACCGGTGTACAAAACGGCATCCCTGTTTTTAAAGAACAGGCCAAACAATACGGTATAGATGCGCCCGGCACCTATACCACCACCGCTTCGTTTTTCGATATGGACAATGACGGCGACCTCGACCTGTTTATGGTAAACCATGCCGACATGTTCTTTAACCCGTTCTTTAACTCAACCAAACTGCGCAGCACCCGCCACCCTAAATTTGGCAACCGGCTGTACAGGAACGACAATGGCGTATTTTCCGATATCAGCGAACAGGCCGGCATCGATGGCAGCGGTTTGAATTTTGGCCTGAGTGTGGCAGTGAGCGATATCAATAACGACGGATGGCCCGACATATACGTAACCAATGATTACGATGAACGCGACTTCCTGTACCTGAACAACCACAACGGCACCTTTCGCGAAGTGCTTACCAAAGCAGCCGGCCACCTGTCGGAATTTGCCATGGGTTCAGACATAGCCGACTTTAACAACGATAACCGGCCCGATATTATGGTGCTTGATATGTTGCCCGAAGACAACCACCGCCAGAAATTATTAAAAGGCCCCGATGCCTACGACCGGTACGCCATGCGCGTACAAAATGGCTACCATTATCAGCAAATGCGCAATACGTTACAACTGAACAATGGTACCGACAGCAGCGGCATTCCCATCTTCAGCGAAATAGCGCAAATGTCGGGTGTATCGAATACCGACTGGAGCTGGGCGCCCCTGTTTGCCGATTTTGATAACGATGGGTGGAAAGATCTTTTTATCTCCAACGGTATCTTTAAAGACATCAACGATCTCGACTTTGTAAAATTCACCTCGGGTTATTCGCAAAACCCAAATGTTGGTAAAATAAACGATAAAGAGGCCATGTGGCAGCTGATACAGCAAATGCCCTCTACCAAACTCAATAACTACCTCTTTAAAAATAATCAGAACCTGGGTTTCACCAATGTTACAGCCAGCTGGGGACTTACCAAAAAAACAGTAAGCAACGGGGCGGCCTATGCCGACCTCGATAACGATGGCGATCTGGACCTCGTTATAAACTCGTTGAACGATAAAGTGTCAGTATATGAAAATCACAGCCGCCAAACAAACGCAGGTCATTATATAAAACTCCGGTTAAAAGCATCGGCCAAAAATACCTATGGTGTAGGCGCTAAAGTGTTTATTCAAACAGCCCATACCAACCAGTTCCAGGAGCAATACCTGACACGCGGCTTTCAATCATCGGTTGACCCGGTCATGCACATTGGCCTGGGCGCCGATAGTATGATCGGATCATTAACTATTAAATGGCCGCAAGGCAAAACAACCCTTCTTCAACACATAAAGGCCGACACCACACTTGTAATCAATGAAGAGGCAACGGTGAACGTCCCGGACCCCGAAATGGAAGTTCCCGGTCCTTTGTTTCAGGATGTTACCCAGGCCTCCCGGTTAAATTACGTTCACAAACCAATGGGCTTTGTTGATTTTAAAATATTCCCCCTGCTGCCCTACCAGTTATCCAAATCGGGCCCTTCCTTAGCCAAAGCCGATGTTAACGGCGATGGGTTGGAAGATGTGTTCATTGGGTCATCAGTGGGCTCCGGCAGTGTATTATACCTGCAAACAAAAGCGGGCGCCTTTACACCCGCTGCCAGCCAACCCTGGAACAGCAATACCAACATCACCAATACCGATGCGGTGTTCTTTGATGCCGACAACGATAAAGACATGGACCTGTATGTCGTAAGCGGGGGCACCGAATACAACCCAGGTAATAAAAACTACCAGGACCGTTTTTTTGAAAACGACGGCCATGGCAACTTTGTATTACGCGAAGATGCCTTACCAGCTGAAACAATTAGCGGTTCCTGTGTTCGCGTATCGGATATCGATCACGATGGACGGCCCGACCTGTTCATCGGAAGTAAAATTTCACCGGGCAGCTTTCCGCAGGCCCCCGAAAGTTTTATGCTGAAAAATAAAAGCGCCAACGGGCATATTCAATTTGCAAAAGACGTACAGAAAGATCCCACGCTGGCTCATGCCGGCATGGTTACCGATGCGGCATGGGTTGACCTTAATAAAGACGGCTGGGATGACCTGGTTGCCGTTGGTGAATTTATGCCCATTACCGTTTTTGAAAATCACCAGGGCCAGCTGGTAAACGAAACAACTGCCTATGGTCTTGCCAATACCGAAGGCTGGTGGTGCCGCCTGCTGACCGGCGATTTCGATAATGACGGAAATACCGATCTGGTTATTGGCAACCTGGGTACCAACACCCAATTCAAAGCCTCGGTAAAAGAACCGGTAAGCATCGTGTATAAAGACTTTTTCAGTAATGGCAGTATCGATCCGGTGCTATGCTATTATAATGGCGGTAAACAATGGCCCTATTACTCACGCGATGAAATGGCCGAACAAATTCCAAGCATCAATAAAAAATTCCTGCATTACAATGACTATGCCGACGCACAATTGACCGATCTGTTTTCGAAAGATCAGTTGCAGGATGCACACACGGTTAATATCAGAACGCTTACCTCGGTATATGTAAAAAACAGGGGTAACAAAAAATTGATATTGCAGCCGCTGCCGCAATATGCACAAATGAGCGCCATAACAGGCATGGTGGCTACCGACATCGACGGTGACGGCAATAAGGATCTTATAGTCGCCGGTAATTTTTATCCGTTCAGGGTGCAGCTGGGCCCGCTCGACGCCAGTATTGGCCTGGTATTGAAAAACAACGGTAAAGGTGAATTCACCCCATTATTATATGAACAAACCGGTTTATGTATACGAGGGGATGTACGAAACCTGATAACCGTTCAGGGCGGCAACAACCATTTTATTATGGCAGCCAGGAACAACGGACAGTTACAAATATTGAAACAGACGCACTTGTAACCTGGTACACATGATCAACGATGAAAGCCAGCAATGAAATATTGCCCAACTTATCGGTCAAAGCACTTTTTGAAGCTATTGCTCAAAACGATGAGCAGGCCTTTAGAATGCTTTTTGACCTGTACAAAAGCCGCACCTATGCCGTGGCCTTTAAGCTAACCAGGCACACCTATGCTGCGGAAGAGATCACGCAGGATGTGTTCATCAGCATTTGGGTAAGCCGGGCGCAACTGGCCCAGGTAAAAGATGCCGAAGCCTATATTTACACCGTCATATATAATAAAGTAAGCAGGTATTTAAAAAAGGAATCCAACCAGGAACGCATCCTGCAGTTATCAACCTGGAATACCAAACCCTATAGCAACGAAACAGAGGAAACGGTTTTTGTGCACGACCAGCAAAAACTGCTGGGAGAAGCAGTACAGCAGTTATCACCGCAAAAAAAGCTGATGTATGAATTGCACGAGGTGCAGGGAAAAAGCTACGATGAAATTGCCAGAACGCTGGATCTTTCACCACATACCGTAAAAAGCCATGTATTGCAGGCTTTAAAATTTATTCGCAATTGCCTCAAAGACCGCGTGTTGTTCATTTTGACCGGGATAGCTTTTTTATTGATCGGATAATTTTTTTCATTTCCACTCATCCGTTTTACGCTCAGCCTACTCTATACTGTAAAGAGTTTAGTTGAAACAAAGAATACAGCATTTATTACAGCTCTATGCCGCCAACCAGGCCAGCCGCGAGGAAGTGGAAGAATTATTTGTATGGCTGAAAGAGCAGGAAGGCGACGACGCATTAAAGAAATTCATCTTTGACACTGCAGATAAAGAAGTAAACAACACAACGCTTCACCAAAGCGATTGGGATAGAATATGGCAATCGGTTGAAACGGCTACAAGAGCCCATGCACCCGCTAAAATTGTTCGCCCTTTTTGGCCATCACACGGGTTACGCATAACAGCCGCCGCACTGGTGCTGGTAATGGCCGGCTGTGCATGGTTCTATTTTTCACGCCCAAACACCACTTCAGCGCCCGTAGTGTCGGCAGTTACCAGTAAAAAAGATATAGCCCCCGGCGGTAATAAAGCCCTTCTTACGTTGGGCGATGGCACCACCATTGTACTCGATACCGTTCAAACCGGTTTGCTGGCATTGCAGGGGCAAACCAGGATCATAAAACAAAATACAGCGCAGCTTATTTATAATTCAGGGTCCACATCAGAGCAAAAGGCCGGCGAAGTATTGTACAACACTGTTACTACTCCACATGGCGGTCAGTTTCAGTTGGTATTACCCGACGGTACCAAAGTATGGTTGAACGCAGGTTCGTCACTATGCTTTCCGGCCACTTTTGCAACCCGGGAAAGAAGGGTGCAATTAACAGGCGAGGCTTATTTTGAAGTAGCGCACAATGCACAAAAGCCATTCAAAGTAAATGTGAACAACAAAGAAGAAGTGACCGTATTAGGCACCCATTTCAATGTAAATGCTTACGAGAATGAGAAGGCCATTCTTACTACGTTGTTGCAGGGGAGCGTGAAGGTGGAAGGGCAAAGGGAAGAAAAAGAACAATCAGTTATACTAAAGCCTGGTCAACAGACAGCTTTATCCCAAACATCCCAGCTATCCCACCCCATCCCAGTTCAGACAGATGGGGTAATTGCCTGGAAGAACGGGTACTTCCGCTTTAAAGAAACAGGCATTCGTGAGTTGATGCGGCAGGTTGAAAGATGGTATAATGTGGAAGTTGAATATAAAACCGACCACACCGATCAGTATTATACCGGTGTGGTATCGCGCTCGCAAAATATTTCGGCCCTTTTACAAACATTGGAGTTAACAGGCACCGTGCATTTTCAAATAGATAACCAGGGGGCTGATGGAAAAAAGGGAAAGATTATAGTGTTACCGTGAATGGTGAATGGTCAATGGTGAATAGAACCCTATTCGCGAGGTTAATAACTAATACGAGACTCAGAAATTTCGTGAGTCATTGACCATTCACCATTGCCCATTCACCATTGTTAAACCAAAACTTTACAGTATGACATTCACAATTTACTGCGCAAAATGGCAATCGAACAGAATGCCATGCAGTAATGAACCTGGATCCGGCGTAACCCGTCCAACCAACCGGTGGCTGTCGGCCAAAATGCTGCTAATTATGAAACTAACTGCTTTTCTGCTATTTGTAATTTCCCTGCATGTAAGTGCCGGGGGCATAGCACAGAAGATCACCATCGTAAAAAAGAACGCTACGCTGGAGCAGATCTTTGAACTGATCCAACAACAGGGTGGATACGATTTTTTATTCAGTAGCCCGGTACTGGCCAAAGCGCACCGGGTAGATATTGAAGCGCGCAATGCTACTGTAAAGGAAGTACTTGACATCTGCTTTAAAGATCAGCCACTCATTTATATCCTGCACGATAGGACCATTATCGTAAAAGAAAAAGAAAAGAAGGTAGAAACAACCCCGGCACAGACAGTGACCACCGCAGCTGCACCGGAATTAAAAGTTACCGGTATAGAAAACGTACCAACGGCTTATGCAACCACTGCCCAACCTGTTTCGGGAACGGTAAAGGATGAAAAAGATCAGCCTGTTGAAGGTGCAGCGGTCTCTATCAAAAAACTAAACATCGGAACCGTTACCGACCGTAACGGTAAATTTCAATTCACTGTGCCCGATGGTACGTGGGAACTGGAAATATCTTCGGTAGGATTTCAACTGATTAAAACAACCATAACTGTTGGCGAATCGGCTGTACCCGCGTTGAATATTACTATGAAATTAGCCGCTACGGGGTTAACCGATGTAGTAGTAGTGGGCTATGGCACACAACGTAAAAGAGATGTAACAGGCACCATCAGCCGGGTAAAAGGCGAAGATTTTCAAAACCTGCCGGTTACCAATGCAGCACAGGCGTTACAGGGCCGGGCTTCGGGTGTTGATATTATCAGCGGCGACGGAGCGCCTTCGAGCTCTCCCGCCATCCGGATTCGCGGTACAGGCACCATCAACAGTTCTGACCCGCTGGTAGTGATCGATGGTGTGCCTGCAGGCGGGCTTTCTGATGTAAACCCCAACGATATTGCCTCTATTGAAATATTGAAAGATGCATCGTCCTCTGCTATCTACGGTACCAGAGCTGCAAACGGAGTGGTATTGATCACCACCAAAAAAGGAAGTTTTGAACAGCCGCTCAAGACCAATATAAACGTATATACCGGTCAGTCGAAAGTGTTGAAGAAGCTCGATCTGCGTACCGCCCCCGACCTCGTAACATTGAAGAAAGAAGAATTCACCAATGATGGTTCATCGGTACCTGCTATCTGGAACGACCCGACCTATGCTGTTCAGCGTACCGATTGGCAGAACGCTTTGTTTGGGACCGGCAAAGTAAATAATGTAGATGCATCGTTACGCGGAGGCAACAAAACATCGAGCTACAGCATCTCGGGCAACTATTATGATAATAAAGGTTTGATTGAAAATTCTTTCTTTAAACGCTACAGCGCCCGTTTTAATTCAGAACATAAAATTGGCAGCCGCATTAAAGTAGGTGAAAACTTTTTGTATGCAAGTACCGACAATGTAGCGCCCAACACGCGTTCTTCACAGGATGGACTTATATGGAGCGCGTTGCGTTTTAACCCCGCCATCCCGGTTAAAAACAATGATGGTACCTGGGGCAGTTCAAAAGCCGATAATGAACTGGGTGATATCAACAACCCGGTATTTACAGCTGCGAATATGAACCAGTACAACAAATCGAACCGTATACTGGCCAATGCCTGGGCCGAGCTGGAAATTATCAAAGACCTTAGATTCAGGGCCAGCTACGCCTATAACGAATCCACTGTAAACAGCTATGATTTTTCTATAGCCACGCCCGATCAAACAAGGGTGAATTCACTGGCAACCCTCACCCAATCCACTAACAAATACTCTTCTATGCTTGAAGAGTATTATTTTACCTACGATAAAAAATTCGGGAAAGATCATGCGCTGAACCTTACCGCCGGGTACTCGGCCCAGAATTTCAAAGGCAATTACTTTTTTGCGCAGCGCAAAGGATACGACGATCCCAACAGCGATCAAAGAGTATTGAGCAGCGGCAGCAGCGCCAATCAATTTTCGGGCGGCTACACGGCTCCTGACTCAGGACTGGTCTCTTATTTTGCAAGAGCCAATTACAGTTTTCAGGGAAAATATTTATTTACCGCTACCATGCGGGCAGATGGTTCAAGTAAATTCCCTAAAAACAACCGCTGGGGTTACTTCCCTGCCTTCTCGGCCGGCTGGCGCATTTCGGATGAGAACTTCTTCAAAAATAACATTTCACTCATCAACACTTTAAAGGTTACCGGCGGCTGGGGCCAGCTGGGTAACCAAAGCGTTCCCGCTTATCAATACCTCGGTATTATAACACGTGGAGGTGCATCAACCATTTACGCCTTTGGTACCGGTACCAATGTAGTGGATGGTGCTTTCCTTACCAGCCTTGGCAACCTTGATATTACCTGGGAAAGAGCTGAAATGACGAATATCAGTCTTGAATTTGGCGCTGTAAACAATAAGTTGACCGGTACCGTTACCTGGTTCAACAAAAACACCAAAGACATGCTGATCCCCTACCCGCTGGTTGAAACCTATGGCGCTGGAAGCGGCTACATACCCGGCGGTGTAGTGGTAGTTCCCAACCAAAACAGGGGCACTTTAAATAACAAGGGTGTTGAAGTAGAATTGGGCTACCAGGATAAAGCAGGTGAAGTGGGTTATAATATTAGTGTAAATGCAGCCTTTATTAAAAATAAAGTGACCAAACTGTATGGTAATAATAAAGACTATATAGGCGCTGCCTTTTACGGACGTGAGTCGCTCGAAACTTCACGTACCTACGAAGGGCAACCGCTTGCCTCGTTCTACGGATTTAAAACCGGCGGTTTGTATCAGAACCAGAGCGACATTGATAAAGACCCCAATATTACCAACGATCTTAACAAACCAAATATTAAACCCGGTGATGTAAGGTTCCTTGATCAAAACGGCGATGGGATTATCGACGATAAAGACCGCGTAAATCTGGGCAATCCCAATCCACGCGCCACGTATGGTATCAACGGCAGCGCCTGGTATAAAGGTTTTGATCTGAGCTTTAGTTTCTCAGGCGTTATGGGTGTTAAGCTGTACAATGCCGATCGCATGGCCGGTTTGGATGCTACACAGGTATTTAACATGTACCACGAAGCATTAGGCCGCTGGCATGGCGAAGGCACCAGCAACAGCCTGCCACGCTTAAGCCGCACCAATGACAACTTAAACTACCGCTCGAGCGATCTATGGATCGAAAAAGGAAATTATCTGGCCCTTAAAAACATTTCAGTAGGATATACTTTTCGTAAACTAAAAATAGCCGACGCCTCATTACCCGACACCAGAGTGTATGTAAGCTGCTACAATGCATTTATACTTACGCCGTACAGCGGTTATACACCTGAGCTGGGTTATACCGATGGCAACAGACAAAGAGGGGTTGATGTAGCGCAATACCCGCCTTCAAGAACCCTGATGATAGGCGCTTCTTTTAATTTTTAGTTTTAAAACAACAGAATCATGAAACTTAATCTGGTATATATATTTTTTACAGGCTGCATACTGTTTATTCTGGTAGCCGGATGTATAAAACATCCGTTAGACAGCGAGCCCACCGGATCTTATACAACAACCAACTACTGGCGCAATCAAAACGATGTAATTGCCGGCGTTAATGGGATCTACAATGTGCTTACCCAGGAAGAAGGGGTAGGACATAACAATTACGCATTCGACGATGCAAGCGACGATATTTCAGTTGACGGCGACCACCCTGATTTTTGGGAAATAGAACGGTTCACCGCAACGCCCACCACTTATCAGCTGCGCCCTACCTGGGCATGGTCGTACGAAGAAATAGCCCGTGCCAACAATGCCATTACGTATATTCCCAAAGTGCCCACCATGGATGATGCCATCCGCAACCGGTCGCTGGGCGAAGCTTACTTCTTACGCGCTTACGGATATTATATCCTGAACCAGATCTTTGGCAGTGTGCCGTTGATCCTGGAAGACAATGTGGTTACCGGTAACTACAACGTGCCGAAAGACAGCATTTCTAAAGTGCGTGCACAAATTGAATCAGATCTGTTAAAAGCGGCCAGCCTGTTGCCCGAAACATACGGCGATGAAGATAAAGGACGCGTGCATAAAGGCGCCGCATGGGCGATGCTTTGCAAACTGTACATGATGCAGGACAACCTGGATAAGGCTATCGAATACGGATCAAAAGTGATCAACGATGCCAACTATGCACTGGCCACCAGTTACCGCGACAATTTTACGTTGGGCAGCCAGGAAAGCAATTCAGAAATTCTTTTTGCCGTTTGGAATAAAAACAATTTCAATAACGCTCCTATAAATGTTTATTTCACCCCACGTGCCTGGAACGGATGGGGGTTTCATCATCCCACCCAAAACTTTGCCGATGAGTTTGAAACAGCCGATTCGATCCGTAAAAAAACAACCCTGCTCCAGGTGGGTGATTCAATCCCCTGGCAAACCACAATGATCGAAATAACCGACAAAGATGCCTACCAGATGTTCACCGGTAAAACGGGTCAGACAACAGGAAGAATGTTGCCCAGCAATTCGCTTGAAACCGGATATTGCTTAAGAAAATACACGGCTTATAATCCCGATGGTTCGGGTAGTTTGGATGGCGATCTGAAACAGCCCCTGTTACGTACTGCCGATATTTATTTGCTGGTAGCCGAAGCAAAGATCAGAAAAAATGGCGCAGGCGCCGGTGATGCCGAAATTAATGTAGTCAGAAAAAGAGCAGGACTGGCTACCATAAGCGGTGCAGGTATAAATCAGCTGATCCATGAAAGGCGTGTTGAACTGGGTGGAGAAAATGTACGTTTTCAGGACCTGTTGCGCTGGGATAAAGCAAAGCTGATTAACCTGGATACCATTTTCAACAAACCCAAAAAGGCATCTCCGTTGCAGCCCTATAATGGCGCAGTAGTGGTACCTGGGCGGGTGTTTCAGCGCCCAAAGAATTATTATGTGCCCATTCCGCAGGTGGTGATCGATGAAAGCAAGGGCGTTATAACACAGAACCCGAATTATTAAAACAATAAGCAATTGGCAATGGATAATAGGCAATGTACAAAAAGCAATAGGCAATTAACAATGGGTAATAAGTATCTGGTTTTCTTTTGTCAATTGTCTATTGTCTATTGCCTGTTGGCTCCCCAAACCGCCTTTTCGCAGGTAAACAGATCAGCCCTTACCGCTTTTGTTCAGCGTATAGTTAAAGACAGAGCTGATTCTTTTATTATCGAAGCTATACCACAGCAGAATGGCAAAGATGTATTTGAACTCGAAAGCCGCAAAGGAAAAATTGTATTACGAGGTAATAATGGGTTGTCTGTTGCCTCTGCCCTGAACTATTACCTGCAACAATATTGTAATTGCCAGCTAAGCTGGAATGGCATTAATATGCATTTGCCAGTTCCCTTGCCCCGGGTTACAAAAAAAGTGCATAAAGCCACTCCATATAAATACAGGTATTATCTCAATTACTGCACCTTTCAATATTCCATGGCCTGGTGGGACTGGGACCGGTGGCAACAGGAAATTGACTGGATGGCGCTCAACGGGATCAACATGCCGTTGGCGCTTACCGGTGAAGAAGCTGTCTGGCAACAGGTATATAAAAAAATGGGCTTAACCGATAATGAGCTGGCAGGCTTTTTTACTGGTCCAGCCTATTTTTCGTGGTTGTGGATGGGTAATATCGATGGATGGGATGGTCCATTACCACAGCACTGGATGAACAGGCAAATGGAATTGCAAAAGCAAATACTGGAAAGAGAACGCAGTTTTGGAATGAAACCGGTATTGCCTGCTTTTACCGGTCATGTGCCTCCATCGTTCAATCAGAAATTCCCCCATGCGAAAATAAAAAAGACCAACTGGGGAGCAGGTTTTCCGGATGTATATATTTTAGATCCCGCTGATGGCCTGTTTGAAAGTGTTGGTAAAGAATTTATCGAAGCGCAAACAGCAGCGTATGGTACCGATCATTTTTATAGTGCCGATACGTTTAATGAAAATGTTCCCCCAACAAGGGACTCCGCCTTTTTGGATGACATGAGTAAAAAAGTATTTCAATCCATGGCCAGCGCCGATCCGGCTGCAATATGGGTGATGCAGGGATGGATGTTTCATTATAATTCCGATTACTGGCAACCCACACAAATAAAGGCCTTGCTCAATGCCGTGCCGGATGATCACCTGATCATGCTGGACCTCTACAGCGAAAGCCATCCGGTGTGGAACCGAACGGAAGCGTACTATGGCAAACCCTGGATCTGGAATATGCTGCACAATTTTGGAGGTAACATCAGTTTATGGGGTAGAATGGCCAATGCCGCAAAGGACCCTTCAGCCGCCTTGCACAATAATTCATCCCGTAAAATGGAAGGTATCGGGTTAACCATGGAAGGCATAGAACAAAATCCGGCGCTTTATCACCTCATGCTGGAAAATGTATGGAATGAAGCGGGTGTAGACCTTGAAAAATGGTTAACGCAATATGCCACACAGCGATACGGCGTACCAAACGATCTCATTGATTCAGCATGGCGGATACTCGGCAAAACGGTGTACAATGGCGGGTTGGGTGAAGGAGGGCCGGAATCGATTATAGTAGCCAGACCTACTATCAATCTGTTTGGTGACAGAGTAAGAACAAAACTGGATTACGATCCCAACCAACTGGTTTCAGCCTGGACGCTTTTTATCCAAACCATTCCTGCCCTGCAGCAAAGCGACGGCTTTCAATACGACCTGGTTGATATCACCCGCCAGGTCTTGGCCAATTATGCTACACCGTTACAACAAAAATGGGTGCTCGCTTATTTGCAAAACAATACGGCTGCTTTTTCAAAATACACCCGGGAATTTCTGGAGCTCATGGATGATATGGATGAATTGCTGGCTACCCGCAAAGACTTTTTATTGGGTAAATGGATCGCCGATGCCCGTAGTTGTGGCGCCGATGAAAATGAAAAAAAATTATATGAGTTAAATGCAAGGAATGTCATCACCTTATGGGGCAATAAAGAAAGCGAATTACATGAATATTCCTGCCGGCAATGGGCTGGTTTAATAAAAGGATTTTACAAACCGCGCTGGCAACAGTTCTTCACCTGTCTGCAACAGAAAATGGCTACCGGCGCCAGAATGGAGATGAACGATTTTGAAGCTGCTGTAAAAACATGGGAATGGAATTGGGTTAATAGCAACGATGCGTATTCCCCCTCGCCTGCTGGTAATGCCATAGAAGTGGCAAAGCGATTGTATACAAAATATGTAAACAGGGTGAACCAGGAACTGTAACATGCCTTTCATCAAACAATATCTCTTACTCTGTATCATAGTAGCCGTTACCAGTAACGCATGGGCGCAAACCGATCCCTTACAATATGTAAATTCATTTATTGGTACCACCGGATCAAATGTACGTACCAAATGGGGCAGTGAAGGCGGCACCTATCCCGGGGCGGTAGCGCCATGGGGTGCTGTACAGGTAACGCCCGAAACGCGTGCAACCGGCGGTAAAGGCTATAATTATCACGATACCAGTATTTATTTTTTCAGCTGTACACAGCATTTGAGCGGTTTTCCGAATGGCTCAGCTGGTCGTGTGGCCGTTATGCCGGTAAAGGCTGCTGATAAATTCCTTCTAAATAAATATTTCAGAAATTTTTCTCATCAGGCAGAAAAAGCTGCTCCCGGCTATTACGCCGTATCGTTCAGCGATGATCACACGCTTGTAGAAGCAACTGCTGGGGAACGAACAGGTCACTTTCGTTTTACTTTTCCTCAAAAGGTAATCCCGAAAATATTTATCGGCGATGCCGGTAAATTAAGGATCAGGTCAAAACATGAAATAACCGGTACGGTATTGAATACCTTATTCCGGTTTAACAAAGACTACCTCGTCCGCGAGGAGGTGCCCGGTGGCTATCTGCTTACGTTTGCGCCCCAATCATCGGGGCCTGTTGTAATAGAATTACAAGTAAGCGTTTCTACCGTAAACGTTGAAGGCGCTGTGATAAATATGGTGGCGGAAAACAGGCGTTTCAATGAACGCCTGGAAGATACCCGTAATAAATGGCGCCAGGCACTGTCGGTAATTACCATCGAGGATAGCAGTGAAAGCAATAAGACCATTTTTTATACTGCCTTATACCATGCGTTACTGGTTCCCCGGATCGTTTCGGATGCAAACGGAAAATACCGCGGCGCCGATGGACAGGTGCATCAAACTACAGGCGCCTGTCAATACAGTACCTTTTCTCCCTGGGATACTTTTCGAACGTTGCATCCTTTGCTGTGTTTGTTGTTTCCCGACAGGCAAAAAGACATGGTGGAGTCGATGCTCGATATTTACCGGCAAACCGGCTACCTGCCAACAGAGTCTATGACCGGTAATCATGCCATTGTGGTTATTACCGATTCATGGTTAAAAGGAATAAAAGTTTCAGATAGTTTGCTGGCATTAAAGGCCATGAAAAAAAGCATGGCTGCGGGGCCCTTTATTCAACCCGATATGGAAGTTTACCGCAAAACGGGTTACATTCCATTCTCCTATCCCGAATCGGTTACCCGAACCGTTGAATATGCTTACGATGACTGGGCATTGGCGCAGTTTGCCCGGGCCATGCACGATTCCGCCACCTATGCTCATTTTATTCAGGCAGCTTTTAATTATCGCAACCTCTTTAATGCGCAGGAATTATTTTTATTACCACGCAATGGAAATGAATTCAAATTACAGCCCGGTACTTTTGGCTATAAAGAAGGCGATGCCTGGGTATATTCTTATTTTGTACCGCACAACGCAAAAGACCTGGTGAATATAATGGGCGGTGATCAGGCATTTGTTTCCAGGCTCGATTCAGCGCTTGGCACTGAACAGCTGGTATTTGATAATGAAACCCTGTTTCATGTGCCTTACCTTTTTAATTACACGGATTCTTTCTATAAAACCCAGCAATGGGTGCAAAAAATAATGCATACCCGCTTTAGTGCAACACCTGGTGGCTTACCGGGTAATGATGATCTCGGCGCTACCAGTAGCTGGTTTATCTTTAGTGCTATGGGCATTTATCCGGTATGTCCCGGCCGTGCGGTATATGCTATCAGTTCACCACTCTTCAAATCGGTTACTATTCATCTTAATAATGGAAAGCAATATGTGATCAGGGGAGCCAATGCGTCTGCACAAAACAGCTATGTAAAAAAGGTATCGCTGAATGGCATTCCTTGCCACCGCTTATGGTTGTCACATGCCCTGCTTGTACAGGGTGGTGAAATGGATTTCGTGACAGATTCTGTGCCGCATCCCGAATGGGTGTCTGATACAGCTGTAATCGGCATTTCAGAAACTGTAAGTAATCCCGGCTTTCACCTGGTTAATTACTGGCTTTCAAAAAATAATGTAGCGCCGCATGAACCCATATGGGTATATTTTGAATGGCAAAACACAGGAAGCACCGGTACAAAAAATGTAACGCTGTTTGTAAATGGAAAAGTAGTTGCACAAAAGAATTGCCTGGTGCCTGGTAATGCAACCCTTACTGACTCTATGTTATGTCGGTTGTATACCTTTGGAAAAGCCAGTATACAAATTGACGGATCAATAGCCAAAGAAGTTGACGTACAACGGGCAACAACCGGCTTCACCCCTCCCCCTGCCATCAGCGCACTGGTAATAAAACCGGTTATCCGTTCCGGTGAATCGCAGTCGATCACTTTCAATGTACAGAATACAGACGGGGAACCACATACATTTTATCTTCCTGTTAGCATAAACGATTCATTGATCTGTACAGACACTCTCTCTTTGCAGCCAGGAGCTATTCAGCCTGTTGCACAGATGGTGCCGGTAAAAAAGGCGGGCATGCAAACACTTCGGGTTAATAATGTAGAAAAATTATTTAAAGTGTGTAACAGCAATACAGAGACCGCTTTATTGGATCTATCGGTAGTTGCTGCAGATGGCAGTGTGGTGATCGATGGCTCGGGTTTTGGGAATAATGGCAGCATTATGCGGGAGGCGCCGAATGCGAATTCAACCACCCGTCTCTGCAAAGCTCCGGCGGGCAAGGCACTCAGGACGCTGCGTTTTAACAAAGATTGTTATATCCAGGTGCCCAACTCGCTACCTGTTGATAGCATGGGCGAAACCATAACCATGCTCTTATGGGTGTTTCCCATTGGAAAGAACGACGGATTGGTGGATCTTTTCACAAAAGGTGATTATCATGTATTGCAGGTGGCGGGTAATAAGCAGCTAACATTTTTTGCAGGTGGCTGGGGCCGGGGCGAATGCGGGGCGCCGTTACCAGCCAACTGGTTCAACAACTGGCATCACCTGGCAGGCGTTTGTGATGGGAACTCTTTAAAAGTATATATCGACGGGGCATTGAAAGGAACCACCCGTTTGCCCGATCGCATTAATTTATCCGTTCCCAACAAATGGACGATAGGCCGCAATGAAGAATTTCCCGGGCAACGGATCTTTGATGGTTACATGGATCATATAAAAATATTTGCCGCTCCTTTATCAGCCAATGAAATAATGGCTATCATGAAAAAGGAGAAGATCCCGAATAGCGCTTCGCACCTGGGACATTGATCTTAACTTCCACGCAATACACACATTTCATAACCTGGCCGCTGAAGTTGTCATGGTACACACGAGTCACTATAGGATTATGTGACCGGTAACCCAGGCATTCGGCGGCAGAGATGAATTACTGACCAACATCATGATCTATTGGGCAACGCAAACCATCGGGTCATCTGTAAGAATGTATAAAGCAGAGGCGATGGCGCAGTGGGGCGGCTCACAACCACTGCAGAAAAGCAATGTACCGGCAGGTGTAACGCTGTTTCCGAGAGAAGCGCAATTTCCAAAAGAGTGGGCAGAGCGCTTTGTGAATGTAGTCAGTTTTAAAAAAGTGACAGAAGGCGGACATTTCGCGGCCCTTGAGGTGCCGGATATTTTTGCAGAAGAACTCCGGAGCTTCTTTTATGGCATTAAATGATCGTGCAAAGCACACCTTGAAAAAAGGGCGGCCTGTCGCCGCCCTTTGATCCCATTTATTCAAAAGAAATTTTTCTTGTACTGCCTGTATTGTTTGTAATATCTACTCCTGTAATGGTTGGCGTAATGGAGATCAACCGGGCCGACTGGGATAAGAAGGAAGATCCATAATAAAATTCTTCTTTGCAAACCTTCCCGTTCTTATAATGCAGAATGGCCATCCGGTCATCGGGATTGATCTTTACAAGCCGCGGGGTTGTTTTTAGTTCAAAGATCCTCATAGCATCTCTGTACTGGCTTGCAGCAACCAGGTAATTCCCCTTGCTTCCGGCCAATTTTACCAATGCTTTTCCATTGCCCGGGATGTAGATGCCGCTTTGCTGAATGGTAAGCGGAATAAAACGCCCATTGCCATCCCCTTTCAGCAACAGACCATTTAAGGCATCATAGCGCCCAATGGAAATATCCGTACCGAAATCGTTCCCATTTACCAATACATCCAGGTTACCATCCCCATCGAAGTCATCGGCAATCATTCCGTTTATAACAGACACCTGCGCTTCCAACGGCAGGGGAACCAGGGTGAATTTACCATTCCCATCATTTTGGAGAAAGCAACTCTGCAGCATATTGGCCTGTAACTGCAACGAATTCGATCTTTTGTCTGCAGGTATAATATCATCCATAGTAGCTACTGCAAACCGCTTATATTGTTCATACTTCTTTTTTATGGCAGGCCATCTTTCTGCAATATCATCCCGGCCATGGGCAGGGAATTCTTTCAATGCACCATTCTTATCGGGAAGAAATAACCAGGGTATGGCCAGATAGCCGCCATTATCGGCAAGATCTCCGGCGGTTACCCCAACGGGATATTGATCACTGGCCCGGAATAAGGTATTCAGTCCAACATTCCCCACGATATAATCGGTGCGGCCGGTATGACGAAAGTCTCCGGCAACGATCGAGCTCCACCATCCCGTTTTATTACCTATGCCAGTACCGGGTGTCACGTTTTTAAATTGTCCATGCTGGTTCTTAAAAAAAGTAACCGGCATCCATTCCCCGGTTAATACCAGGTCGGTTTCATTGTCGTTATCAAAATCGGTGAACAGGGCATCACAAACCAGCCCTATGTTTGTCAATTCAGGGGCCACGGTTGCGGTTACATCAGTAAATTTTGCGTGCCCTTTTTCTGAATCGTTCCTGAAAATAAAACTGCTTACCGGTTTGGGATAATGGCCGGGATCAACCCGGCCGCTTACAAACAGATCGGGTTTTCCGTCTTTGTTATAATCAAATGCCCTTACACAAAGTTTACTGGTAAAATTTCGGGGTAAAGCGGTACTGTCTGGCAAAAAATTTCCCCTGCCATCGTTGATGTATAATCTATCCTCGTAGCAGGCATTTCCGGCTGCATTATGAAAACCACCGCTGGCAATATAGATATCGGGTTTCCCATCCACATTGGCATCAAATACCAGGATGCCCTGGTCTTTATAATCAGCGTTTGCCCGGTGATCGGCCGCATACAATTCTTTTTGTACAAATGAGCCGTTTGCCTGTTGCAAAAACAACTGCGCGGGGTTAAGGGCATTTCCTCCCATTACCAGGTCATCCAACCCGTTTCCGTCTATATCAGCAGCAGCCAGCGCGGGCGCATATTCCGAGAACTTGTGTGGAAGAATGGATTGAAGATTAAAATCAACAAAATCATAATCCCGGTGCGCATAGTTAATACCTGACGACGGGGCTACATGACGGAACAAAGCCGTAGCAGGTACAACCGGTTGTATAGCCTCATTAACATCATGGGCATTGGCTATACTTACCGAAATATGCTGATCTGCCTGTATGTTCTTTACTACTTCTTTTTTATCGTTATTCCACAGGATGACTGCGGAGTCAACAACTTTTGTTTTTCCCAGGCCGAAATGGGCTACCCCCTGCACAGAGGAAAGGTACCCGCGGTAAGGATTGTTTTCAAATGCCTGTACCTTGCCCCTATCATAGTAAATGATTACCAGGGCGCCAAGGCCGTTCCTGTTTTCCGCACCGCCTTTACAGCTGATCTGCAGGTAATGATTGGCGGCGGTATCTTTTTCGCGGGCCGTATTCCTGTACAAAAAAGCTTCGTCGTTAATGTTGTTAATCACCATGTCCATATCGCCGTCATTGTCAAGATCGGCATAGGCAGCGCCATTACTAAAAGCAGGCAGTTTCAATCCCCAGTTCTCAGTGACATCACTGAAGGTGAGGTTGCCATTATTATGAAACGCATAGTTATGCAGCTTTACCTCCGGGATCTGTTTTATCAACTGCGACTGGGGCAGCTGGTTGGTGGCATTTGCACGATAACTTACAAAATCGTGGTCGCTTACATCTTTGGGAAACCCGTTGGTAATAACAAGATCCCGGTAACTGTCATTATCAAAATCGGTTACCAGCGGTGTCCAGCTCCAGTCGGTTTGCGAAATACCGCTCATGAAACCAATATCACTGAAAGCCGGCGCGCCCAATGAGTCATTATCTTCCAGCCGCGGGCCCCTGTTCAATGCCAGGGTATTGCGAACATACTGGTATTGATACCCGTAATTATCGAAGTTCTGGTAAGTGACATAATTGGTGGTGGCTGTCATTAATTTCTTCCGGTAATTATCCGGCGGGTTCATGTCGAGCTCAATTACATCGGCCAGCGCATCGTTGTTGATGTCAATCACATCCTGACCCATGGTATTGAATGACGTGTGTTTGAAATATTCTTTTACCCGGTTTGTAAACGTACCATCGTGGTTGTTGATGTACAAAATATTGTTCGACAGGAAATCATCCGACACATAAATGTCTTTCCACCCATCGTTGTTTATATCGCAAACAGTGGCGGCATGTCCATAACCATGCTCTTTGATCCCGGCTTCATCAGACACATCATGAAAAACGGCGTGTTTTAAAATGGGGTCTGGATCATTGCGAAACAACCGGCCGCGGTTGGGCCCGGTGTTGCTTTTATTACGCTCTAAAAAAACGGAGGAGTTATAGCCGTTCGACGCTTCATTAACGGTAAGGTACATGTCGAGATCGCCGTCGTTATCATAGTCGAAAAAAGCAGCCATGGTGGATTGCACATGACAATCGAGGCCATATTCGGCTGCCAGATCTTTAAAATGCGGGATCCCCGCTTTATCTTTTCCCTGGTTTACATATAAAATATTTCTTCTTCTCAGCGAATCTTTATAGATCGTATTGCACACATAGAGATCCATAAGGCCATCGTTATTGATGTCTACGACGGCCACTCCCCTTGCCCACCGGCCCATTCCTTCAACCCCTGCTTTTGCCGTTATATCTTCAAACTCAAAATTGCCTTTGTTGAGATATAATTTGCTGCTCACCATATTGCCGGTAAAAAAGATATCCTGTAACCCATCATTATTAAAATCACCAATGCCCACGCCACCGCCATTGTAGATGTTCACCACGTTCAACGGGTTGATAGTGTCGTTCTCAACAATACGATTATTGAACGTAATGCCTGAGTGCTCCGCCGCAATTTTCTCGAATAACGGATGTTTTGACCGGCACGCGGCAATGCAAAATAATAATATGCCAATATGTAGTAATCGAAATGTATTCATAAAAGCTGCAGGCAGACGACAGAAGGCAGACGGCAGAAAACCGCGGATCGTGTTTGCCGTCTGCCGTTTGCCATCTACGGGTTCGGGGTTAAATTCGGGTTCAGCGAAATGGCTACCTGCGGTATCGGCAACAGGGTTTTCTCTGGTGTTAACGAAGTATTGTATAAGCCATGCTTTTTACCGTCGTGTGTGGGGCCGGGGGCCGGGTTGGGCACCGGTTCATAACTGCCATCTACCGTACCATTGGCCTTCTTTATAAAAGCGATGGCTTCATTGGTACCTGCCCTGCACAGGAGAAAGAACAGGGAATATTCGCCGGCCAGCTCATGCCTGTATTCGCTCAACACCATTTGCAATGGGTCGGTGATGGGTTGTCCCGGGGTGCCATCATAATTGGCGCTGTCTTTCATCACCGCAGGGGCGGTTCCACCCCAGGCGCGGTCTCTTACCAGTTTCAGATCGGCCATAGCGCCGGCGATATCATTGGTGCGCACTTTACATTCGGCCCTGCTTAAGATCACTTCCGCATACCGCATGAGGATCTGGTTCTGATCGCCGAATATTTTTTGCGGACCATAACCGCCGGTAAGATTGTAATCACGCCATTTTTTAGCGCAATAATAACCTGTACGGGCATTGTCGCTTCCATACCAGGGTCTTGTTTTAGTGCCCACCGTGTTCAGGATCGTACTATCATCCGCTTTATATTTTGGATTGCCGTTTGCAAAACCGTCTTTCACCGGAATGTACCCCTTTATGCCGCCCCAGGCTTTTATAATGCCCGGGCTCGCCAAGGTATCGCCAGGCCCCACTATAGTAAGCAGTTTACGTTTATCGCCTTCCTGGAAGGAATTCCATAACGCAGGGTTACCATAATCATAACCCTGCTGGGTTATTTCCTCAGGCCAGCTGAAACTGTCTATCCAGGCAATTTCACCACCGGGCGGATTCCAGCTTCCACCCCAGTCCTGCGGGTCGCCCTGTTTTACTTCAAACTGAATTTCAAACAACGATTCATCGTTGTTCTGGTTATCGTATTCATGCACATCGGCAAAGTTCTTCAATAAACTATAGTTGGCAGAAAACTCAGGATTATTAAAAGCAACCAACGCGGCAGCATAATCTTTCAGCCACATGCGGGCCGACCCTTCATAGGCATAGGCAGCGCCTTTGGTGGCCCTTCCCAGGTCGGCCTTGGGAAGGTCTTTTTTCGACCATAACAACG